>CALAQA010000133.1:0-14780 GCA_937889065.1 uncultured Alistipes sp. | reverse complement strand
AACACCCGCAAGATCAAGATCGCAACCTCGGGCATTTATTTGCTGCGAAGCATGAAAAATCCATCTATTTTAATTGAATGCGGCTTTGTTTCAAACCGCGAAGAATGCAGACTTTTATCAACCGAAATTTACCAACAGCAGTTGGGAAAAATTATTTCTTCGGAAATAATAAATTATGTATGCTCCATAGGAAAACACTATCTGGGCGAAGCACCGAGAAGAGCTCTGTTTCTGGAAGGAATGAACCGCATCCACCTCCACGAAAGAGCACTCCTTTACCGAATGTTGGAGGGTAGCGACTACACCGTTAAATCGGGCTTCACGATGGGCTACGAGACGCTGATTATGGCCCTTCTGATTCTCTTTGCAGCCGAGCTGACGGCCATCGGTCGCGATCTGGGCGAGGAGCAAAAACTGACCATCTAAAACGAACCTAAATAATTATGATTGAGCAACTTTATAAGGGGGGGGGTGAGCGATGGCGATAATCATCAACATCGACGTCATGATGGCCAAGCGCAAAATTTCACTCGGTACGCTGGCCGAGCGGGTCAATATCACGCCCGCCAACCTCTCGATTCTCAAGAACGGCAAAGCCAAGGCAATTCGTTTCTCGACCCTCGAGGCGATTTGCCGTGAGTTGGATTGTCAGCCGGGCGACATCATCGAGTATCGCCCCGAGCCGACCGACTGCCCCGAAGAGGAAGAGTAACAACAAAAAACCATAACACTTAAATTAAAATCGATTATGAGAAAAATCACTTTGCTTTTGGCGATGGCGCTCTACACGTTGAGCGTTGCCGCCCAGGGGATGAATCCGATGGCACCGCTGCCCGAGGATCCTGCCGTACGCAAGGGTCAGTTGGAGAACGGCCTGACGTACTACATCCGCCACAACGAGAAGCCGAAGGGTCAAGCCGACTTCTACATCCTGCACCACGTGGGTGCCATTCAGGAGGAGGCCAACCAGCAGGGTCTGGCCCACTTCCTGGAGCATATGGCCTTCAACGGCACGAAGAACCTGCCCGGTAAGCAGATTATCGAGTATCTGGAGACCGTCGGTGTAAAGTTCGGTGCCAACCTGAACGCCTACACCTCGTGGGACGAGACCTGCTACAACATCTCGGATGTGCCCGTTGAGCGTGAGGGCGTTATCGATTCGGCCCTCTTGATTCTGCACGATTGGTCGCACTTCATCGCCCTGCAGCCCAAGGAGATTGACTCGGAGCGTGGCGTGATTTCGGAGGAGCTGCGCACCCGTGACAATGCCCAGTGGCGTTCGACGATGAAGATGCTCCATGCGTTGGGTAAAGGCACCCGCTATGCCGAGCGCAACCTGATTGGCTATCTGGATGGTCTGAAGGGCTTTAAGTACTCGGACCTGGAGGATTTCTATGCCGCTTGGTATCGTCCCGAGTATCAGGCCGTAGTGGTGGTTGGCGACATCGACGTCGATAGCATCGAGAAGAAGCTGAAGGCGTTGATGAGCGACATCCCCGCTTCGCCCGCCGATGCTGCCCAGAAGGCCAACATCGTCGTACCCGACAACGAGGAGCCCATCATCTCGATCTACACCGACCCCGAGATGCAGGCCTCGCAGGTACAGATCTTTGTGAAGTATCCCGCCCTGCCCAAGCAGATGAACAACACGCTGGCTGCCTATATGCAGCAGTTGGCCGGCAGCTTCTTCTCGACGATGGCCAACGCCCGTCTGCAAGAGATTGCCATGCAGCCCAACGCCCCCTTCCTGGGTGGTCAGATTGCTACGGGCGACGTGATTGGCATCATTCCCACCCTCAATGCTACGGTTGCCGCCGTTGCGACCAAGGATGGTGAGCTGGCTCGCGGTATCGAGGCCATTATGACCGAGGTGGAGAAGATTCGCCGCTACGGTTTCACGGCCGGTGAGTTCGAGCGTGCCCAGAACGACCTGTTGCGCAGCGCCGAGCGTGGCTACACCAACCGCAACGACCAGACGAACGGCTACTATGTAAACCGCTACCTGGAGGCCTTCCGTGCCAACGCTCCGATGATGGATGCCGAGACCGAGTGGCAGATCGATTCGACGCTCGTCAAGGGCCTCAATGTCGATGTGATCAACGCACTGGCCCAGCAGGTGATTATGGAGAAGAACCAGGTCATCATCGTCAATTCGCCCGAGAAGGAGGGTGTAGCCGTTCCGACCGAGGCCGATATTTTGGCCATTCGCAAGAAGGTGATGGAGAGCGAGATCAAGGCCTATGAGGACAACGTAGTGAAGGAGCCGCTCATCGCCGAGGGTACCGTTTTGAAGGGCTCGCCCGTCAAGAAGACCAAGACCGATGCCGCCTACGGCACGACCGAGTGGACGCTTAAGAACGGCATCAAGGTGGTTGTGAAGCCGACGAAGTTCCGTGCCGATGAGGTGATGTTTGCCGCTTCGGCCCAGGGTGGTGCTTCGGTGCTCACGGACGAGGAGACCATCTACGCCGATCTGCTGCCCGCCATCAGCCAGATGTCGGGTGTGGGCAAGTTCTCGGCTACGGAGCTCAAGAAGCAGCTGTCGGGCATCACGGCCCGTGTGGGTGTGGGTGTCAATCCCTACAGCAGCGCCCTGTCGGGCAACTGCTCGCCCAAGGATGTGGAGACCCTCCTGCAGCTCGTTTACCTCTACTTCACCCAGCCCCGCTTCGACGAGGGCGACTACCAGACGGTGATGAACATCGTCAGCTCGCAGGTCGAGAATCTGGAGAGCAACCCCGACTACCTGATGCAGAAGAAGACCACCGAGATTGCCTACGGCAACAACCCCCGCCGTCAGGAGATCTCGAAGGAGATGCTCTCGAAGTACAAGTTCGAGGAGCTGGCCCCCATCTACAAGAAACTCTTCCCCGATGGCAACAGCTTCACCTTCTTCTTCGTGGGTAATGTCGATATGGAGTCGCTCAAGCCCCTCGTAGAGAAGTATCTCGGCTCGCTGCCCACCTCGAAGAAGCCGATGAAGGTGGTTGATGACAACGCCGACTATGTGAGCGGTATGGTCGATGAGACCTTCCGCACCGCGATGCAGCAGCCGAAGGTTTCGGTACGCTACATCTTCTCGGGTGATGTGGCCTACACGATGCAGAACCGCCTGAACATGGTCTATCTGACGCAGGCCCTCAACGCCCGCTACCTCGAGTCGATTCGCGAGGAGAAGGGCGGTACGTATGGCGTATCGGTTTGGGGCTCGCTGTCGTATGTTCCCACGCCGACCTACACGATGAACATCCAGTTCGACACGAACGACCAGATGGCCGACGAGTTGTGCGAGATCATCATCAAGGAGATCGAGCAGATTGCCGCCAATGGTCCCAAGACGGAGGACATTGAGAAGACCCGTGAGTACCTGTTGAAGGAGTGGACCTCGAGCCTGGAGAAGAACCAGAGCTGGATGAACTACATCTCCTTGAAGTGGAACAGCGGTATGGACAACATTGCCGAGCAGGAGGCCGCCATCAAGGCTGCAACCAATGCCGACGTTCAGGCCTTCGCCAAGATGCTGCTCGAGAAGAAGAATCAGATTAAGGTGATGATGCGCCCCGAGGCCCAGGCCGAGTAACGCATCCCCACCCACAAACACAAAAAAGCCCTCTTGCCTAAGCAAGGGGGCTTTTTGCATACCCATCCGTCACACTACTACCCCATCTTACCCGTCAGATAGGCTCTGGTGCGCTCGTCTTTGGGGTTGGAGAACATCGCACTCGTATCGCCATACTCGACCAACTCGCCCAGATACATAAACATCGACTTTGAGGAGATACGCATCGCCTGCCCCATATTGTGGGTCACAATCAGGATCGTCACCTCCTTTTGCAGCTCCTGCATCAGCTCCTCGATGTGGGCCGTGGCGATGGGGTCAAGTGCCGAGGTCGGCTCGTCCATCAGCAACACATCGGGCTTCATCGCCAAGGCACGGGCAATGCACAGGCGTTGCTGCTGACCACCCGAAAGGAAGGTGCCCTTCTTATTGAGCACCTCTTTCACCTCGTCCCACAGAGCCACGCTCCTCAGGCAACGCTCGACGGTCTCGTCCTTCTCGGTTTTCGACAAGCGAATGCCATTGAGCGCATAACCGGCAAGGACATTGTCGTAGATGCTCATCGTGGGAAAGGGGGCAGGACGCTGAAAGACCATTCCCACACGACGGCGCACCTCGATAGGCTCCATCCGAAGGATATTTTCACCGTTCAACAGAATCTCGCCATCGACACGGATATTCGGATAGAGGTTGTGCATCAGATTTACGGCACGCAGCAGGGTCGATTTGCCACAACCCGAAGGACCCATAATGGCGGTGATGGTATTTCGTTCGATGGCAGCCGAGACATATTTGACGGCCATCGTCTGCTTGGTGTAGGAGACACACGTGCTCTTAAATTCGAGGATAGGATTTACTGATTCCATTTTTTTGCAAGATATTTAGCGGTAAGATTCAAGGTAAGAACAAACAACAGCAGGAAGAGGGATGCGCCCCAAATCAGCTCCTGCAGGTTGGGATCGTTGAAGAACTCCCAAATCAGCAACGGCACGGCCGAGATGGGTTTGTCGATGGCAAAGCGGATGAACGAACAGCCGAGGGCAGTGAACATCAGGGGTGCCGTCTCGCCGATGACACGCGAAATGGCCAGCAGCACACCCGTAAAGATGCCTCCGAAGGCGGCCGGAAGTTGCACCTTCAGCATCACACGGGCACGATTACCACCCAGGGCCAGACCCGCCTCTTTGAGCGACTGGGGCAGAATCTTCAGCGTCTCCTCGGTGGAGCGGATAATGAGCGGCAACATCATAATAAAGAGTGCCACGCTGCCGGCAATGGCCGAGTAGCCCTTCATCGGAACAACCACCCAGATATAGACCACAATACCGATAATCACCGAGGGGGTTCCTTGCAGCAGGTCGGTCAGGTAACTCACCACCTGCGCAAATCGATTTTTCTGATTTTCGGCCAGATAAGCACCGCACAAGATACCCACCGGAATGGCAGCCACAGCCGCCATACCCAGCATCAGCATCGTGCCAATGATACCGTTTGCAATATCGCCCGGGACCGGCTCACCCGCCTCGATGGCCTTCATTGCCCGATAGGCGGTGGGGGTCGGCTCGGTAAAGAACGACCACGAAAGTTGATCGTAGCCACGCAGCAGCACCTCGCCCAAAATGGCCAGCAGAGGCACCGCCGTCAGGGCTGCAAGCAGGCACACACCCCATTGGAGCAGTTTGTCCTTAGCCAAACGATTTTTTAGTCTAAATCTACGCATATTACACTATTCTTGCTCGTTTAATCATAATCTTGCCCACCAAATTGATGGCTGCGGTTATCAGAAAGAGAATCAGTCCGATAGCAATAAGCGAGGAGAGTCGCAGATCGTCTGCCTCGCCAAATTGGTTGGCAATGATGGAGGCCATCGAATTACCCGTCGAGGTGATTGACGAGGGGATGTTGTTCGTATTTCCGATGAGCATCGTCACGGTCATCGTCTCGCCCAGCGCACGCCCGATAGCCAGGACATACGAGGAGAAGATACCCGATCCCGCCACCGGGAAAATCACCTTACGAATCACCTCGGCACGGGTTGCACCCAGGCTGTAGGCACCCTCCTTCAGGTCGTTGGGTACCATCTTGATAAACTCGGCACTCAGCGATGCGGCATAGGGAACAATCATAATCGCCAACACCAACGAGGCGGTCAATACGCCCGACCCTTGCGGCGAGATATTGAGTGCCATAATCACGGGGCGCAAGGTGTAGAAGCCCCACAAACCATAGATGATGGAGGGAATACCCGCCAGCAAATCGGTCACGGTGCTCAAGATGGCGGCCACACGGGACCCCTTGAAATACTCGCCCACGAACAAGGCAACGGGCAGCGAGAAGGGGATGCAGAACAGAAGTGCCAAGAAGGTTGTCATCAGCGTACCGGTGATGAACGGCATCGCCCCATACTGCTCGGCACCTTCGGTGTAGCTCCACTCGGAGGAGGTCAGAAACCGAAAAAATCCGAAATGTTCGAAGGCCTCATAAGCGTCGGTGACGAGGGCGTACACGACACCCCCGCACACGATCGGCATTATAAATGCTGCTGCGAACAATAGGATTTTGTAAAACTTATCGTTCATAGCATTTTATTGCAGTAACGAGATTCCGTCATAAGTAACGGTCTTGAGATTGGTCATACTCAACGACTTGGCTCGGGCGGGCAGCGGTGCATAATGCACCTCCGAAGTGATGTGCTGTGCCTCATCCGAGAGGATGTACTTCAGCAAGTCGAGCGTTGCCACAGCCTGCTCCTTGGTGCGATTGGCGTAGTTCTGCTCTTTGTAGATAATCATCCACGTAAAGGTCGAGATGGGATAGGCACCCGCAGCATCGGCATTGGTGATCGAGCAACGCGTATCGGCCGGAATCTCACCCGAAGCAGCAGCCGAAATGGTTGCCGATGAGGGCAGCACAAACTCGCCTCGCTGATTCTCCACACGAGCATAAGGGATTTGCTGTGCGAAGGCATACTCCGAGCCTACGTAACCAATCGTATTCTTGGTCTGCTTAATCACACCTGCCACACCGGGGTTACCCTTGGCGGCCTGACCTGCGGGGAAGTTTACCGACTTGCCCATACCGAACTTCGAGGCCCACATCTTGCTCACCTTCGTCAGATAATCGGTAAAGACAAAGGTCGTACCCGAGCCATCCGAGCGGAAAACGGGGATAATGGCCTCGGAGGGCAACTTGGCATCGGGGTTGAGGGTAGCCAGACGCTCATCGTTCCACTGCTTAATCTCGCCTGCGAAGATCTGGGCAATCAACTCACCCGTGAGCTTGAGCTCCTTGACACCCTCGAGGTTGTAGGCCACTACCACAGCACCCATACAGGTCGGGATGTGGACCACGGGGGCCATCTCGGCCATCTCCTCGTCCGAGAGGAAGGCATCGCTACCTGCAAAATCGACAATCTGATCACGCAGATTGCGCACACCACCGCCCGAGCCGATGCCGCCGTAGGCTACCTGGTCGCCATTGAGCAGACCGAACTGCTCGAATACCACGTTGTAGAAGGGCAGCGGGAAGGTGGCACCTGCACCCGAAAGCGACTCGGGATCACGCTGGCCATTCGACGCATTGCCGCCACACGAAACCATTGCGATGGCGAGAGCAAATGTCATTGCAAACTGAAAAATCTTTTTCATACGAAACTGATTATTAAATGTTTAGTTGTTTGTTTTAGAACCCGAAATAGCAGTTGATATAGGCTGCATAACTGTTGTCGACACCCGATGCCTTCGGCATATTGAGTCGGAAGTTAGGGGCAATCTTCACATACTTACCCACCTTGAACTGTGCACCCAGAATGGCGGCCTGCTCATCTTTTGCAATGTTCCAATCATCCTTCGAACGGAGGTCGTCGAAGCGGGCGTAGAGGTCGGCCACCTTCGAGAGACGGACCGATGCAAAGAGCGAATAACCGCTTTGGTCGGCATTCTCGGTATAGGATGCATTCCACATTTGGTTGTACTCGGCGCCAATCGAGAACTTCTCGTGCTTGTAACCTACGAATGCGGCCACATTGGTGGTGTTCTCTTTGCCCTCCTCGCCACACTCGTTGATGCCGCCATAGAGGCGAATCTGGAAGCCCTTGGCAGGGGTCAGCGTCACACCGGCACCGTAGTTCAGACCATCCTTCGTCTGAATCTTCTTGTAGCCCTCGCCATTGACCACAATCAGGTCGGCCGAAATCCAATCGGCAAACTTATAGGCGGCCGACAGACCCAGGTCGGCGCTGCTACCGAATTTGTATTGATCCTGGAACGACTTGAGAATGTAGCGATAGCCCCAGAACTTCTCCTGAAAGTTGAATTGCGTGGTCGAAATCAAACCTCCGTTGAGCGTCAAATCGCCCGTCTTCCACGAAATCATTGCATTCTTGATATAGGCGATGCGGTGATAATCATCCACCTGCTTCGACTGACCAATGTCCATCACACCCTTTACCGTAAGGCCCTTCGTAAGGGTGTACTCGTAGCCCAGGTAGCTGCGATCCAACTCAAAGCCTCGGTCGTCGTTCTCCGAGCCGAAACCGGTGTGGAAGTTACCAAACACCTGAACAAATGCTTTGCCTTTCGGCTCCTCCGTGGTGGCATCCTGCGCCTGTGCCGTGATGCCGATGCAAGCCATAAGACCTGCCAAGATTACTTTTGTTTTCATTTTTTTGTCGTTTAAAATTTGACACTGCAAAAGTATCCGGCCAATGTTTCAAGATGATGACAAAACAATGACATTTCGGTGAAACTGTGTAATTGTAACATTTTGGTTACAATCCACTTTCGGGTGTTGCAACTCGAAATTTTCTACCTATTTTTGCCAACGGAACAAAGAATTAACGGACAATGCAAGATATTCATATCCTGGTTGTCGAGGATGAGGAGACCCTCTGCGACATCCTGAAATTCAACCTCGAACGAGAGGGTTACAAGGTCGATATTGCCTTCAATGCAGAAGAGGCGTTGCGATTGGATTTGAGTCGCTACCAACTACTGCTGCTCGATGTAATGATGGGGGAAATCAGCGGTCTGCGCCTGGCTCAAATCGTGAGGGCCAACCCCGAAACGGCTGCCACGCCCATCATCTTTGTGACGGCGGTCGATAGCGTCGATCGGATGGTCGAGGGGCTGAATTTGGGGGCCGACGACTACATCACCAAACCCTACAGCCTCAAAAATGTCGTGGCACGTGTCCGCAGTGTGTTGCGACGCACCTATCAGCGGCCGACCGACGCCAAGCCCGCATCGGGATTGGTGGTGGATCAAAACCTCAAACGATGCCGCATCGACGGTGCCGACATCGACCTGTCGAAACGAGAGTTCGAATTGTTGAGTTTTCTCTACGAGCATCCGGGGAAAATCTACTCGCGCGAAGAGTTATTAAATAAGGTGTGGCCCCTCGAAGTGGTGGTGCTCGACCGAACGATTGATGTCAATATCACCCGATTGCGCCACAAATTGGGCCGCTTCGGCAACTGCCTGATTACCCGCAAAGGCTACGGATATGGTTTTAGTGAAGAGGTGGTCGGAGTAAATCCCTGATTTGGGTTGTGTCCGATTGGGCAAACCGAGCTGTTTTTTGGGTATTTTGAGCATAGAGGTGTACAACGGGAAAAATTTTGCACTATATTTGACCCATCTTTTCCCCGTTACACCAATGAAACAGAAAGCATTTCAGACCGTCACCGCCATCTATGCCCGTCTGGCGGCCCTGGCACTCGGCATCGGGCTGCTGTTGCGCATTGCCCTCTTATGGAACCCCTCGACCACCGACATCGGCTTTTCGTTAGGCGAGTGGCTGGAGATTTTCTTCGTGGGCGCCATCAACGACCTGGCTGTCTTTACTCTCGCCTTTGGCGGGCTGTGGCTCTTTATGGTGAGCATCACCGAGCAGAAATACCGCCGCCCGTGGGGGTACCTGATTTTGGCCCTGCTCGTTGGGTTGTGTGGTTATGTACTCTTTTTCAACTCGATTTTCCACCAATACAGCGGTGCCGCACGACGCATCGCCACCTTCGTCTTCTGCTATTGGGCCTTGACGTTTGCCCTGCGTTTGTTCTTACCGCAGATACGCCCCTATTGGAGCCGCATCTGGTGGAGCATCTTGAGCGGCATCTATGTGGGCGCCATTCTGATGAACGGCATCAGCGAATGGATTTTCTGGAGTGAGTTCGGCGTGCGCTACAACTTCATCGCCGTCGATTACCTGGTCTATACCCACGAAGTGGTGGGCAACATCATCGAGTCCTACCCCATCGGTTGGCTCGTGGCCCTGTTGGTGGCTGTGACCTGTGGCGTGCAGTGGCTGCTGTTGCACCGCTTCGACCGCATCGAACAACGCCTGAACGAAGGGGCGTGGCGTTGGGCCTCGGTGGGCGTTTATGGGGTGATGATCCTCCTTTCGCTGGGCATCCTAAAGCTGACGCCTCGCCTCCAAACCCACGAAAACACCTACGCCAACGAACTGCAAGCCAATGGTCTGCACCGCTTTGCCGAGGCCTTCCGTAAGAACGAGCTACGTTACGACCAATTCTTTGTAACTTACCCTGCGGAGGAGATGCAGGCCCTTTTAACGGAGCGTTACCACACCTCGGAAGGAGTTGTGCGTGAGGTGATTAACTCGACCGACTCGACGACCCGATACAACCTGATGATCATCACGATGGAGAGTATGAGCGGGGAATTTATGGCCCGCTTCGGCAATCCGAAAACGCTCACTCCCAACCTCGATTCGCTCTACCACCAAAGCCTGGCCTTCGACCGACTCTACGCTACGGGCAACCGCACGGTGCGTGGACTGGAGGCTGTCTCGCTTTCGCTGCCTCCCTGCCCGGGTCAGAGCATCATCAAGCGTACCGACAACACCTCGCACACAACCATCGGCGAACTGCTGATGGAGCAGGGTTACACACCCCTCTACTTCTATGGGGGCAACAGCTACTTCGACAATATGGCCTCCTTCTTCGGGGGCAACGGCTACCACATTATTGACGAGAAGAGCTACACGCCCGATGAAATTTCGTTCCGCAACATCTGGGGTGTGTGCGACGAGGACAGCTACCGCAAGGCACTCCGCACACTCGACAAGTGGGACCCCGAAACACCCTTCTATGCCCACCTGATGACCGTCTCGAACCACCGCCCCTACACCTACCCTGCTCACCACCACTTCCCGCAAAACCGTGAGGGTGGCGTGATGTATAGCGACTATGCGTTGGGCGAGTTCCTGCGTGAGGCCGTGCAACGTGATTGGGGCAAGCGGACCATCTTTCTGGTGGTGGCCGACCACTGCGCCTCGAGTGCCGGTAAACAGGATATTGTCTTGAAGAACCACCACATTCCGGCCCTCATCTACGCCCCGGGCATCGTGGAGCCACGAATAGAAGAACGGATGGTCTCGCAGATTGATTTGATGCCAACGTTGCTCGATGTGGCGGGCATCAACTACCGCTCGCCCTTCTATGGCCAATCGGTCTTGGACGAGGGGTATGTCGAGCGTGCTTTTGTGGCCACCTACCAGGATTTGGGCTACGTGGAGGCAGGTCGTATGACCATTCTCTCGCCCGTCAGACGGGTGCGCCAATACCTGCTCTCGCCCCCCCCCGACGAGCCGCATCGCCTGGAGCCTGCCCCCGAGATTGACTCCACACACCTGCGTCGGGCGGTCGCCTACTACCAGACCTCGGCGCAATAGCAGACAAAAAAAACGCTCTTTTCGTTGCTGAAAAGAGCGTTATTATTTGGTCTTGAGCGACCTACTCGTAACGGCCCGACTTGAGGCGATCAACCTCCTCACGAGTGAGGAAACGCCAAGCGCCACGCTTGAGGTTCTTCTTCGTCAGACCGGCATAATAGACACGGTCGAGTTTGGTCACAGTGTAGCCCAGGAACTCGAACATACGACGCACGATGCGGTTGCGGCCCGAGTGAATCTCGACACCCACCTCCTGCTTGTTTTCGGTCAGGTAGGAGATCTCGTCGGCGTAAATCTCGCCATCCTCGAGGGTGATACCCTCCGACAGACGCTCCATATCGGCACGTGTGAGGGGCTTATCGAGCGACACCTGGTAGATCTTCTTCTTCTGATACGAGGGGTGCGTCAGGGTCTTCGTCAGGTCGCCGTCGTTGGTGAAGAGCAGCAGACCCAGCGAATTCTTGTCCAAGCGACCTACCGGATAGATGCGCTCGGTGCAGGCACCACGCACCAGATCCAACACCACCTTATCGGCGTGGGGATCCTCGAGGGTGGTCACGTAGCCCTTCGGCTTGTTCAGCACCAGATAGACCTTCTTCTCGCCCTGGATGCGCTCGTCGTTGAACTTCACCTCGTCGGTGGGGCTTACCTTCGTGCCCAACTCCGTAACAATCACGCCATTGACGGTCACCAGACCTGCCGTGATGAAATCGTCGGCCTCACGGCGCGAGCAGAGACCCGACTGGGCCAGGAAGCGATTCAGACGAATCTCGCCCGTCTGACGCTCGGGGTTGTACTTCGGATAGCTGCGGGGACGCTCCTCGTCACGACGGGGAGCACGCTTGCCCTCGGAGAACTTGCCCGACGGCTTGCCGCCGAACTTCTTACCATCGCCCTTCTTACCGGCAAAGGGCTTGCCGCCACGGCCACGCTCCGAACGCTCGCCACGCTGCTCGGTCTGCTCGCCATACGGACGACGCTCGGTGCGCTCCACACGGCCACGACCTGCGGCACTGCCTCGGGTCGAGCGACGCTCGGTCGGCTCGAACAGGGGGCGGTTCTCCTCCGAGAAATTGGGGTTGAACGAGGCCCGACGTGCGGGACGCTCGCTGCGTCCGCCCTCCTTGCGTTCGGGGCGCGGACGACGCTCTACACGCTCGGGGGCGGCCGTCACGGTGCGCACACGCTTGTCACGCGCAAAACGCGACAAGGCCGAGCTTGAGTCGTTAATCTTCTTTTCCATCTTATCTTTCTAATATATAGGTGTATCGAGGGGCAAAGGTACGGCAAAGTTTCCGATTTTCCGCCTCCATCCGGCCCTAAAAACAACAATTTTGGTGATATTTCATTCGTAAGCGGGCTGTATTCCCCAAAAATAAGAAAAAACACTATCTTTGTGGTATGAAGATCAACAAAGCCATCTTGCGTTTGGCGGTGCCAAACATCATCTCCAACATCACGGTGCCCCTGATGGGTATCGCCTCGACCGCCATTGCGGGTCATTGGGGAAGCGACACGGCCGCCACCATCGGTGCACTGGCCATCGGCACCTCCATCTTCAACTTCATCTACTGGAACTGCTCGTTTGTGCGTATGGGCACAAGCGGACTTACGGCCCAAGCCTACGGTGCCGAAAATCGCACCGAGTGTGGCAATATGTTGGCCCGTGCATTGGTCGTGGGTGCCGTGTTGGGCGTGCTGTTGGTGGTGTTGCAGGTGCCTCTGGGCGAGGCGGCCATCCGCATTATGAATGGCGACGAGATGACCCGTGAATACTTCTACGCCCGCATCTGGGCCGTGCCCGCAGGCATTATGCTCTTCGCCTTCAACGGCTGGTTTACGGGTATGCAGAATGCCGTCATCCCGATGGCTACGGCCATCATTGTCAATCTGATACACATCGTTTGCAGCTTTGCATTCGCCTTCGGATTCGACTTAGGCATTGTCGGCATTGCCTACGCCTCCATTCTGGCACAATACACGGGTGTCGTCCTCTCGTTGGTGTTGCTGCGCTTTTACTTCCGAGGCTACCTGCGCAACGTCAAATGGCGGGAGGTGCTCTCCGTCGAGCCGCTCAAGGAGTTCTTCCGTGTCAATCGGGACATTATGCTGCGCACCATCTGCAACGTGGCCGTCTATACCTTCTTTACGGGGGCTTCGGCTCGTATGGGCGACCCGGTGCTGTTGGCCGTCAATACGCTGCTCATTCAGCTCTTTACCCTCTTCTCGTATATGGCCGATGGCTTTGCCTATGCCGCCGAGGCACTGACGGGTCGCTTTATCGGTGCCCGTGACCCCCAAAACCTGCGGCTCTGCATCAACCGCAGCATCCTTTGGAGTACGGTCATTGCCCTCCTGTTTGTGGTGGGTTACATCTTCGGGTGGGAGGAGCTGCTGTCGCTCTTCGTGGATCAGGAGAGTGGCAATGCCGCCGCCATCCTCACCGAGGCGGGTCGTTACATCGGTTGGGTGATTATGATCCCCTTCTTCTGTGCCGTGCCGTTCGCCCTCGACGGCATCATGATCGGAGCCACCGAGAGCCGAGTGATGCGCAACGCGATGTTTGTCGCCTCGGCAGGCTTCTTTGCCCTCTTCTTCTCGCTCTACCCCCTCGTTGGCAACAACGCCCTTTGGGCCGCCTTTACGCTCTATATGTTGTTGCGAGGAGCGTGTCAATTCCTAATGACAAAACGGCTGCAAACCCTATACGAAAAGGCCTCCCGATAGTTCGGAAGGCCTTTTGCTTTGCCAACGGTTTGGCTCACTACTTCTACTTCTTCGAGGTGCGGAACCAATCCACATCTACCCAACCGCCGTCGTTCTTATGAATCTCGGCATCGACAAAGTAGCCGATCTTGGCACCAATCCAGTGACCTGCCTGGGCCTCGAACTCCTCGCCCAACTCGTGGAACTTCTTACCATCCTTGCTGTACGAGAAGCGGCAGAACATACGGGGCTGCTCGCCCTTGTTCCACACCTGGCGCACCTTGCAGCGGAAATAGACATCCACCGGCTCGCCATCGGCCGTATAGGCAGCCGTAGCCGTCACCTGCTCGGGCGTGCCCTTGCGCATCGCCTCGGTGCAGACGCTCTGCTCGACCTTGATCTGGCCATTCTCGAACTTCACACCAATGGTGGCATAGTCGTGACCCATCACCATCAGACCGGCACGATCACCCTCGTATTTGGGCGTGAAGGTCATCTTCGTCGTAGCCACATAGTCGGGGGCATTGACCTTCTGCAACAGCAGGTTGCCATTGTCCGAAAGGTTGCGCCACTCCTCGTTGTGGGCACGGCAGTAGAGGCGAATGACACCTGCCGAGGGGTAGGTAAAGAGCCAATGCAGCTGCGGATTGGCGTGCCACTGCCACTGCAGACCCAACGTGCGAGCCTCAAACTCGTCGTTGTCGTCGGGCGTAGCCACCTTCGTAGCCACGTTCGAGGCGGGCTTGCGGTACTCCTTCACCGGCTCACCGATGCCGTTGCCGTCGGAATCGCAGAAGGAGTAAACGAAGATCTCATACCAGAC
>CALAQA010000132.1:0-2204 GCA_937889065.1 uncultured Alistipes sp. | reverse complement strand
CTCGGAACGTAAGGTGGTGAAGACCGATAGAGTGGAACGAATTGCGGTATCGGCTATGAAGCAGTCTTTGAAGGCTTTTCTTCCGCAGGTCGAGGAGCTGACCCCCTTTGCCGAGGTGATTGCCGAACCCTTCGAGGGGCGGCGTTTTATTGCCCACTGCAACCCTTCGCAAAGCGAGGCGGGCAAGCAGTACCTGGCATCGGTTTTGCAACCCGGCCAGGCGGCCCTCATCCTCATTGGTCCCGAGGGTGATTTCTCGCCCGAGGAGGTCGAGGCGGCCTTGGCGGTCGGCTTCGAGGAGATCTCGCTCGGCACCCAACGCCTGCGCACCGAGACGGCCGCCGTAGTGGCTTCGGTGATGGTTTCAGTCGTAAATAACAGCTAATAATGAAACAGTTGGCCGCCCTCTTTTGGAGCTTTTTCAAGATTGGAGCCTTCACCTTTGGTGGCGGCTATGCGATGATTCCGCTCATCGAACGGGAGGTCATCGACAACCGCCGTTGGGTCAAACGAGAGGAGTTTTTGGATCTGCTAACCCTCGCCCAATCGGCTCCGGGGCCTATCGCGCTCAATACGGCCGTCTTTGTGGGCTACCAACTGCGCGGCCTCTGGGGGGCGGTGAGTGCCATTCTGGGCATCGTTATCCCCTCGTTTGTGGTCATTTTGCTGGTCGCCATTCTCTTTAGCGACATCCGCCACAATGTGTGGGTCGAGGCCGCCTTCAAGGGGATGCGCCCTGCGGTGGTGGCCCTGATTGTCGCCCCCGTGCTGAAACTTGCCAAGGGGCTGCATTGGTCGATGTATCTGATTATCATTGCCTCGGCCCTGGCCGTGTGGGGACTGGGCTGGTCGCCCGTCTATGTCTTAATCGTGGCGGCTGTGGGGGGCATCGGCTGGGAGTTGTATCAACTTAAAGGTGTGAAGCGATGATTTTCTGGCAACTCTTCCTCTCGTACCTCAAGATCGGTTTCTTCGGCTTTGGTGGCGGCTATGCGATGCTGTCGCTCATCCAAAACGAGGTGGTCGTGCAACACGGTTGGATGACGGGCAGCGAATTTGCCGATATTGTCGCCGTCTCGCAAATCACCCCCGGCCCGATTGCCATCAACTCAGCCACCTATGTGGGCTACACGGTGGGCTTGCAGGCCGGCTCGGTGTGGATGGGTGTCTTGGGAGCACTCGTTGCCACCTTTGCCGTCTGCCTGCCTGCAATGACGCTGATGTTGCTCATTACCAAGTATTTCCTGCGTCTGCGCCACAATACCTTAATCGAGGGGGCGATGCTCGGTATGCGCCCCGCCGTTATCGGTATGATTGCCGCAGCGGCCCTGCTCCTGATCTTTCCACACAACCCCACGGCGGGCGAAGAGAACTTCATCGACACCTGGAGCTGGCTGCTCTTCGGCGGAGTCCTACTGGGCCAATGGCGCAAAATCAACCCCATCCTGCTCATCCTACTCTCCGCCGCCATCGGCATACTTATTTATCATTAAAAAAAGAGACTCGGGGGGGAGTCTCTTTTTTGTTATAGGGCGGCGAGGGCGGCACCACCCGTAACGAGCAGCAGCACAAAGCCCAGCAGGAACAGCAGGCCCAGGCAGCCCAGCGTGTTGCCGATGCAACCCAGACCGTTGGAGCTGCCACCCGGCAGGGGGTCGGACAGCAGGACAAAAATCAGTCCCACGATGGGGGTAAAGATAAGGCTGATCAGAAACGACAAGCCAAAGCCGATGTTGCGCTGTGCGCCCAGCAGACCCACCAACACCGAGAGGAAACATCCGCTCAGCAGACCAAAGATAAGTGCCAAAATTCCCATAGTTATACGTTTTAATCGTTAAAAATTCTTGTTTAGCGCACGAAGCGGTAGTAGGTACCCAAGGGCAGCTCCTTCGCAAAGTCGTCCGTGAAGGTCAGCTCGCCATACTGCTCGTCACGGGGCACACCAAAGGCCTGTCGTACGGCCGTGCGGGCCAGGGTCGAGGAGAGTCCCATTGAATAGAGGTTCAGCACCAGAAAAGCCCCCTCCTTCTCCAACAGCTCGGCACAGCAGGCCAGCATCTGGCCGATATGCTCCTCCAGGACCCACTTCTCGCCATTGGCACCACGTCCGTAGGCGGGCGGATCGAGGATGATACCGTCGTAGCGGTTGCCACGGCGCACCTCGCGGCGCACGAACTTCAGGGCATCCTCCACCATCCAGCGTA
>CALAQA010000131.1:0-21065 GCA_937889065.1 uncultured Alistipes sp. | reverse complement strand
ACAAAATAAGAAACAACTTTGTCCACTATTCAATTGCCTACCTTTGTGTTGTGGTTTGATGTAGAAACAAAATAAGAAACAACGAGCAGATGGGAGGTTGTAGGCATTCTGCCGTTGTGGTTTGATGTAGAAACAAAATAAGAAACAACGCATTGATACTGCGGTGCTCCTTCTGCGCAGTTGTGGTTTGATGTAGAAACAAAATAAGAAACAACGTAATCGGCGTATTACGGAGGTCGAGAGAGTTGTGGTTTGATGTAGAAACAAAATAAGAAACAACTCGATTCGCTCGGAATCGCTCTGGCCGACGGTTGTGGTTTGATGTAGAAACAAAATAAGAAACAACCGCGAAAATGCGCGCTGCGTTCGTTAAGGGTTGTGGTTTGATGTAGAAACAAAATAAGAAACAACTGGTGTCGTAGTCTTTGCCAATCTCAACAAGTTGTGGTTTGATGTAGAAACAAAATAAGAAACAACATACGAGGGCACGATGTGTCGGAACATTAGGTTGTGGTTTGATGTAGAAACAAAATAAGAAACAACACATTATGCAGGAATATACCTCCAAGCAGAGTTGTGGTTTGATGTAGAAACAAAATAAGAAACAACGCGAAATGGAGGCGTGGCAGATTGAGAAAGGTTGTGGTTTGATGTAGAAACAAAATAAGAAACAACCAGATGAAAAAGGTCGTCACGACGGCACAGGTTGTGGTTTGATGTAGAAACAAAATAAGAAACAACGACACCCTGGTAGTAGTCCACGTAGGGCTGTTGTGGTTTGATGTAGAAACAAAATAAGAAACAACTCTTTAGATATTATTAAAAATTTGTCGAATGTTGTGGTTTGATGTAGAAACAAAATAAGAAACAACTAAGAGGCTGCCAACCGGCACGGTCGAACGGTTGTGGTTTGATGTAGAAACAAAATAAGAAACAACCTGGGACAATTCATTGGCAACCTGGGCAATGTTGTGGTTTGATGTAGAAACAAAATAAGAAACAACCGATAGCGCAGTTATCTTCTCAAGGTCTTGGTTGTGGTTTGATGTAGAAACAAAATAAGAAACAACACGGACGAGAGAGAGCGCAGCTCCTCGGCAGTTGTGGTTTGATGTAGAAACAAAATAAGAAACAACGTAGCCTGCATAATGGATCGCATCGAATACGTTGTGGTTTGATGTAGAAACAAAATAAGAAACAACGAACAGGAAGCCATCAGCATAAGCTGAACCGTTGTGGTTTGATGTAGAAACAAAATAAGAAACAACGTCGCCGCTCGAAATCCTTATCGTCGATTGTTGTGGTTTGATGTAGAAACAAAATAAGAAACAACCGTGCGGGGCGTCGTTTGGGCGACGGAAAAGTTGTGGTTTGATGTAGAAACAAAATAAGAAACAACATTCGGCGTGGGTGCGTGGAGAACGACGGTGTTGTGGTTTGATGTAGAAACAAAATAAGAAACAACCGCACCCAGAGAGTGCTATTCGCCGCACCTGTTGTGGTTTGATGTAGAAACAAAATAAGAAACAACACCGACGACGGTAAGGTGCTGCACCGCATTGTTGTGGTTTGATGTAGAAACAAAATAAGAAACAACTTGAGCCGCTCCATAATCTGGCTGTGTGCCGTTGTGGTTTGATGTAGAAACAAAATAAGAAACAACAAAGTGCCGAAGGTGCAATTCGAGGATGACGTTGTGGTTTGATGTAGAAACAAAATAAAAAACAACCAAAACCACAATCAAATAATCTACTACTAGTTGTGGTTTGATGTAGAAACAAAATAAAAAACAACTGCCAAGTATGAGGTAGGCAAGACCTACACGTTGTGGTTTGATGTAGAAACAAAATAAGAAACAACTCCCAAAAATAGCCGTTGTGTTCCTGTCCTGTTGTGGTTTGATGTAGAAACAAAATATTGATGGTGCTTTCTTAATTTGCACAGCAAGGAGTGGTCGCACTGCTCCTTGCTGTGTTTTTATTGTTGTGGCAGTGTTGTCGGGACGGAGGTGAAAAAAATCGACAGAGTGTGCAACAATTTGGCATATTAAACGTATTATCTTTGTAGGCGAGAACCGAAAAACAGGAAGCGATATGGGAGCACATCTTTATAAGAAATACATCTGGCTGGTCGATACGATTCACCGGCACGGCCCGATTACCTTTGCCCAGATCAAGCGGCGATGGGCCGAAAGTTCGTTGAGCGAGGGAAATCCGTTGGCCTTGCGTACCTTTCACAACCACCGTGAGGCGGTCGAGGAGCTCTTTATGATTCGCATCGCCTGCGACGAGCGCACCAACGCCTACTACATCGACGAGCAGGGCGAGTTGGGCAAGAACGGGCTGTCGAGTTGGCTATTGAACTCCTTTTCGATGAACAATCTGCTGCAAGAGTCGCAATCGCTCAGCGGGCGAGTGCTGGTCGAGGACATTCCCTCGGCACAGCACCACCTGACCGATCTGCTGACGGCGATGCGCGAGCAGCAAATGGTGGAGATTCACTACCACCGATTCGACACGCCACAGGCGGCCATTTTAGCGTTGCAGCCCCTCTTCGTAAAGCTCAACGAGCGGAGGTGGTATCTCTATGCCAAGAAGGCCGACGATG
This sequence comes from uncultured Alistipes sp., assembly GCA_937889065.1. Lineage (GTDB taxonomy): Bacteria > Bacteroidota > Bacteroidia > Bacteroidales > Rikenellaceae > Alistipes. The sequence goes on along the minus strand of CALAQA010000131.1, from coordinate 18,458 downwards.
ACCGCATCAAGGTCTATGCCCTCGACCGCATGGAGGAGGTAAAGCTGTTGGAAAAGCGTTGGGAGTTGCCTGCCGACTTCGACCCCTCGGAGATTGTGCGCCACACCTGGGGCGTGGCCATCTACGACAGCATCAAGCCCTGCGAAATCCGACTTCGAGCCTATGGCTGGTTGGTTGATTATCTGCGCACCCTACCGTTGCATCGTTCGCAACGTGAGGTGGTTACAACCGACACCTACAGCGATTTCGACTACTACACCGCCCCCACCCAAGAGTTCTTCAACACCATCTTGCGTTACGGTGCCCAAATCGAAATTCTCTCCCCTGCGGAGGTGCGTCAAGAGCTGATCGAACAAATCGAAGCGATGCAACTGCGTTACTCACTCACCAAAAAATAGACCACTATGATTGACCGACTGAACACACTTTGCGACAGGGCATTTGAGGCATTACTCGATGCCTACGACCACCGAAGCAACGGCGGCATTCTCTTCCCGTGCTACCGAAGCGGGAAGCCGCGCATCAGCGAGCAGGAGTTGCGTCAGCAATTCATCGAAGAGGTACGTCGCACCTACCCCTCGTGGTACTATTCGGTCGAGACGCCTACCGAGAGTTGCTACGACTTTCAGCACGGGGTCGAGGCCACCGAGAAGGGTCGCTCGGCACGTTTCGATTTGACCCTCTACGACGAGCAACGACACCCCATAGCCTTTATCGAATTCAAGGCGCACGGCCGCACCACGCAACCCAACTACGAAAAAGATTTTTTGAAATTGGTTCAAACCAACCGGGATGTTTGCCGCCTCTTTGTGCAGCTGTTCGAGGGGTTCGACGACACCACACTCAACAACCTTGTAGAAAAAAAGATAGGCCCCTCGTTCTACAAAGTCCCAGAAGCAAAAACAAAGATTTCATACCATTTCTTCACGCTCAAACCCTACAATAGGGAACACAATCTCACGGAGCTAATCAACTCAAAATTGGGAAAATAATGCAACTAACCATCCATAGAGGCAGCCACGAGATTGGTGGCAGTTGTGTGGAGTTGCGCACCTCGGAGGTAAAAATCCTTATCGACTTGGGCCTTCCGCTCGATTTCAAGAAGCTCAGCACGGCGGAGCAGGCGGAGATCAACAACGAGGCCAAGCGGTGGTGCGAGGGGGTTGATGCCCTCTTCTTGAGCCACGCACACGCCGACCATTACGGTTTGCTGGACCTACTGCCTGAGGGCACGCCTGTTTTTGCCTCCGAGGAGAGTTTTGCGATGCTTTCGCTTGACGCCGTCCACCACGCCGACCCCACCGAGCGACTAAAACGCCACATAGTCCAAAGCGGTCAAACCATCCCCTTGGGCCAACTGAAAATCACCCCCTACACGGTCGATCATTCGGCTTTTGGGGCGATGGCTTTTCTGTTCGAGGACGAGGGAAAACGACTCCTCTACAGCGGTGACATTCGTTTGCACGGGGTCAAAGGGTCGCTCTACAATCTACTGCCGCAGGAGGTCGATTACCTCCTGTTGGAGGGGACAAATATCGACCGAGACGCAGCAACCAAGAGCGAAAAGACGATCGAGGAGGAGTTTATCCGAGCCTTCGATGAGGCACCCTATGCGCTCCATTTGGTGTGGTGCTCGTCGAAAAACATCGACCGTCTGTGCAAACTCTATCGAGCCTGTCTTCAGCGAGGCAAGGAGTTGGTTGTCGATCCCTACACGGCCTATGCGCTGCAGTTGGCTTCGCAAACCAATCGCCACATTCCGACCGTTACGACCGCAGCGCACCTGCGGTGTTACTTTCCCGACCCGATTACCCGCAAGATGATGTCGCAGGATGCCGCTCGTTACATCTACGCCCTGGAGCCTCGATTGAACAAAGTCAGCCACAGCCACCTGAACACCTTCGGACAAAACTATGTGGTGGTAGTGCGCCCCTCGGCATTGCGCTTTCTTCAGGGGATTGCATTTCGACCTCTGCGCCTCATCCGCTCGTTGTGGGAGGGGTATTGGGAGGAGGAGCCAACGGCCCGTTTTCGGGACTGGTGCGAGCAACATTGCAGCCATATCACCACCATCCACAGCAGTGGACACGCCGACCGCCGATCACTTCAACGATTGGTGGAGCACGTACGCCCCAAATGCCTTATTCCCATACACACCGAGTCGCCCGAAAAGTATGCAGAACTCTATCCCGACACGGTAGTTGAGCTGCTTGCAGACGGCGAAGCAAAGCAGTTGTAACGCAGCCCCACACTACCCCACTTCCACAAAAAAAGCAGAAGTAAGGGTGCATTTAGCTAAAAGTTTCCTATCTTTGTAAAAACCCATTTTACTTTTCGTTATGGCTATTCGCATTCAGACCACACCCACGACCGAAGATTTGACCAATCGCAGCCACCTGTGGGGCTTTCCCGACCTGCCCGAAGGGGTGGCCTACCCCTGCTACAACGACGATAAAATCGACGACGAGGGGTTTGAGGATACACTCACCTTCATTGGCCAGATTCGTTTGGAGGAGGTGGCCGCATTGGATACCGAGGGGCTGTTGCCCAAACAAGGAATGCTCTATTTCTTTGCCGCCCTGGACTACTTTCTGGGCGATATGGAGGCCGACTGTGAGGGGCTTGGCGAGTGGCCGAGCGGCAGTTTCAAGGTCCTCTATGCACCCGATTGCAGCCACCTGCACACCCACAAAGTCTTTTACGAGGATGGCTCCCCCGCCACCCTGCCGACCGAGGCGATGACCTTCTCGACCATCGAGGAGCGAGCCGACGGACTGAAACTTTTGGGTCGCCCCTTCTACGAAGAGCAGACCGACGAGCCGCTGTTGTCGCTGCTGCAGCTCGACGAAAACGAGGAGTGGGGGCTGCGCTTCTTCGATATGGGAATGCTCTGTTTTCTCATAGACCGTCAAGACCTCAAGGCAGGCCGCTTCGACCGCACCCGCTGTTCGCTGCATAGTTTATAGGCTTTTGCGGTTGGTTTTTCGACCAAAAGGGCTATCTTTGTGGCACTAAACATTGAAACGCTATGACTCAAACGCTACTCTATGCCCTCGTGGTGCTCAATATCGCCACCTTCTTCATCTACGGCCTCGACAAATGGAAGGCCAAGCAGAACGCCTGGCGCATCCCTGAGAAGACGCTGCTGGGGTTGGCCCTGCTGGGTGGCAGCATCGGTGCGTGGATTGGTATGCGCACCTGGCGCCACAAGACCCAACACCCCCAATTCAAATACGGCATTCCGGTCATTCTAGCCATCCAGATCTTCCTGGTGGGCTACTTTATGTAACAGAAACGAGCCACTCCCTTTCGGAGTGGCTCGTTTTGTAGGCTGTTATTGCACCGTTTCACCCTGCCAGGAGAGAATGCCGCCATTGAGTTCGACCACCTCATACCCTGCTTTCACGACCTGCTCGGCAGCCAACTTACTGCGTCGGCCACTGCGGCAATAGAGGGCCACCGGGCGCTCTTTGTCGAGCGTTTCGACCTGCTCGGCAAACGATGCGCCCTGCACATCCATATTCACAGCCCCCGAGATATGTCCTTCGGCATATTCGCTCGGGGTGCGCACATCTACCAACTGCACCTCCTTTTCGGCAATGATGCGGGCAAATTCTTCGCTCTCCACCGAGCGGAACTCCGTCTTGGAACTACATCCGAAGAGCATCCCAAAGAGGGCACACAAAAGGCAAAAACGTTGTTTTTTCATCGATCGTTAGTTTTGATTAATAGTGAGTTTGTCGGCCAGCGCATATCCCTCGTCGTACAAGGCACGCAGTTTGGTACAGTCCTGCTCCATACGACCCACCTCGATGGGGTGTTCGGGGCGTAAGACGGTCAGCTTACCCTCCTCTTCCAACCGCTCGATCTCCTCCATCTGCGCATTGTAGCGGGCGTTGCGTTGACGTATGGCCTCACGCAGGTGGGGATAGCGACGATAACTCCACCAAGGGACAAAGCTCGGCCGCCCTGATTTGCGGTAGCCCCGATTACGGGTCAGCACCACAAGGTTATTATCGAACCCCTCCGAGCGGGCACGCCCCAAGGGAATAGAGTCGGCAATGCCGCCATCCAACATCGGGCGGCCATCGACATAGCTGATGGGGCAGACAAACGGCAGGCTGCTTGAGGCACGCACCAAGTCGATGATGCGGGCAGGGTCGTTCTTCTCCTCCAGGTAGCAGGCTTGACCCGTACGGCAGTCGGTCGTTACAATCTCGTAGCGGCAGGGCGATGCGGCATAGGCGGCGTAGTCGTAGGGAATGATGCGGTTGGGAAACTCCTCGAACAGCAGGTCGAAATCCATAATGTTGCCCGTTGTCAAGAGTCGCCCAAGACCGATGTAGTGGTACTTCTCCATCAGGTCGATGTTGCTCGCTTTGGCACGACCTCGCTGCCCCGACATATAGGACAGGCCGTTGCACGCCCCCGCACTCACCCCAATGGCATAGGGGAAATGGATGCCCCGATCCATCAGGTTGTCGAGCACCCCGCAGGTGAAGACACCCCGTAGGCCGCCCCCCTCCAACACCAACCCCGAGCGGGGCGTTATGGTATAGCTCTTGGGCATCGTTATTCGTGGTGGTGGGCACACTCGTGATCCTCGCCATGGCCGGCACACCCCTGCCCCGAATCGAAGACGAAGCCGAGCAGGTAGCCACGCATCAGCACCTCGATATCGCCCGTACAGCCACGCACAACACGAATGCCGTGCGCTTCCAACTTATTCTTGGCCCCCTGGCCCATATTTCCGGCCAGCATCACCTCGACACCTTTTTGTTGCAGGTCGGCAGCAATACCCGACTTACAGCCACAACCTTGGGGTGAAGGCAGCTCTTCGCGCGCCACAATGCGGTGGTCCTCGATGGTAAAAATCGTATAGTGGTCACAATGACCGAAGTGATCATCGACACGACCATCACGTGTCGGTACAGCAATTTTCATAGGCTAATTATCTCTTTTTGGCCCAATAGTCCGTGACGACGGCACAAGCGGCATCGCCCGTCACATTGAGCAGGGTTCGTATCATATCAAAAATGCGGTCCAAAGCGTACAAAAGCGGCAACCCCTCGATGGGAATACCGGCTGCAACCAACACAGCCACCACCAAGAGCGTCGGTCCCGGGACACCCGCCTGACCAATGCTGCCCAGCGAGGCGGTGACGGCGATGGCCACATAGTGAGCCATCGAGAGTTCGATGCCGTAGAATTGGGCAAAGAAGATGGCCACCAAGGTGTAATAGATGGCGTTACCCGTCATATTGATCGTAGCACCGAGCGGAATCACAAATCCGGTGGTCTCCTTCGAGACGCCCATCTCATCGCAGGCGTTCATCGTCACGGGCAGCGTAGCCATCGACGAAGCGGTCGAGAAGGCGATAATCTGAGGGCGCACCATCGCCTTAAAGAAGCGTTTGAGCCCCTTCCAACCTGCACCGCCAAAGAGGATCAGCGTCAGCGGATAGATCAAAAGCCCCATCACCAACACGGCCAGCACATCGACCCACAGGAGGTTGGCCACCTTCCACAGCACATCGAAACCAAACGTACCCGTTGCCTCGGCCATCAGACCAAAGACACCGATGGGGGCCACCCACATCACCTTGGCGATGCACCATATCAAGGCCTCCAGGAGGTAGTTCAGCCCCGCAACCACCTTCGTGCGTTTTGCCTCCGAAAGGGCCGCCACGCCAAAGCCCAAGAAGAGACCAAAGACAATAATCTGCAGAATGTTTCCATCGGCAAAAGCCTTAATCGGATTGGCGGGAATCATCTCCAACACCACCCCCCAGAAGGGCATTTCGGGGGCCGCACCGCTATCGGCCGATGCCTGAGCCATAATGGCACCTACCCCTTCGGCACTCAACCCTGCACCGGGCGTAAAGAGCAAACCGGCACCGATGGCCAGGAGGATGGAGAGGAGGGTGGTGAGCATAATGTAGGCAATGCTGACCACACCGATGCGCCCTGCCGAGCGACTGCCACCCAGCGTGGCGGCTCCCGAGATAATCGAGACGGCCACCAGAGGCACCACCAACATCTTGATGAGTTGAATAAAGAGTGCCCCGAGGGGAGCAAACAGCGAGGCCTCTTCGCCCATCACCACACCGACAACGATGCCGAGCAACATCGCTATCAGAATCCAAATTCCGAGATTTTTGAGGAGTTTTTTCATAATTATGCCAAAGATACTCATTTTTTTCGAAATTTATTCTACCTTTGTGATAGAAACACGACACGTTGTTACTCTATACATACAAACACGCAACCCAAAGAGGGGTTCGGCAGGTTCAAAATTCTAGATTTAGTCCGACGTATTCGTCTGACACAAAATGAAAGCATAGATTCCGCTTAAAGGATCTAAGCGGAATAAGTAGACTTAACCGCCGACCCCTCTTTTTTTATACGTATAAATCAACCATGGCTACCCATCTATCCACCATCTGCTCCGCCGAGGAGTTGCGCCGGGCCATCAACTGCACCATTACCCAAAGCGGTTATTCGCCCCTAAGCCCGGCACGCTACAAATTCCTGACCACCAGCAACGAGATGCCCTACCTCTATCGCCATTTCACGATTCCCAAGCGACACGGTGGCGGCCGCAAAATCGACGCTCCCAAAAAGATGATGCAGGCCATCCAATCGGCCTTGTTGCCGCTCTTGGAGAGCTCTTACACCCCGTCATCGGCTGTGTGCGGCTTTGTCAAGAATCGTTCGGTGGTCAATAACGCCCTGCCCCATATCGGGTGTGGTGTGTTGCTCAACATCGACATCAAGGACTTTTTCCCCTCGATTACCCACCAAATGGTAACCGATGCGTTGATCTCGGAGCTGAAGATGGGACACGAGGCGGCCCACGCCCTGGCTTGGCTCTGCACCATTCCGAAGAAGGGCCAACGAGTTCTGCCCCAGGGGTCGTGCACCTCGCCCATCCTCTCGAACATCGTATGCAGCCGCATGGACAGCGAATTGCTAACCCTGTGTGCATCACACGGCGTCACCTACACCCGCTATGCCGACGACCTTTCGTTCAGTGCCAAAGAGAACTGCTTTGAGGCGGGGTCGGAGTTTCGCCAACGGATGGAGGAGATTATCAAGGCAACCTCGCTCAAATTGAACAACCGCAAGACCCACATCGCCTACCCGGGTCGCCGAATGGAGGTAACGGGCCTTGTGGTGGAGCGTCGAGCCAATGTGGCACGCAACTACATTCTCGAACTGCGTCAGCTGCTCTACATCTGGGAGAAGTATGGCGAGAAGGAGGCCGCCATCAGCTTCTCGAAGCACCACGGCGAACGCACGCACCGCTCGCCTATTCGCCAGATTATTCAGGGAAAACTCGCCTTTATGAGCCAGGTGCGTGGCAACGACGACCCCATTGTCAAGCGTTACAGCAGTTGGTTTGAGCGACTGAAGAAGCGTCCCCGCAAGCAGAAGCGCAAGGCCACCCCACCGCCCCAGCCGACGCCGGTCAATCCTCCGGCCAAGGGCGGATGCCTCGGCATGGTGGCACTTCTCGTAGGATTGAGTATGCTGATGGTCGTCGCCGTGGCAGCCGTCTTCTAAAAACGCAAAGCACCGAGCCTAAAGTGGGTTCGGTGCTTTTTTTATTTCCGATATTTTCGCTATCTTTGGCAAACAACCTACTTAGTTAGCAACCGATGCGTCTCATTTTTCTCTCGATAATGGCTGCCTACCTCGTGGGCAACTGCTACATCTGCTACCGTGCGTGGCAGTTTCTGTCGGGGCAACCCCTTGCGTTGCGTCTGGGGGTGGTGGCACTCGTTTGGGTGGCAGCCCTTGCCTTGATGGCGGCCATGATGCTGCGCCACGCCGCCGTGCCAGCCCTCTTGAGCCAAACACTCTTTACGGTTGGCTCGTCGTGGATGGTTGTCACCCTCTATCTGGTTTTATCGCTCGTGGTGGTCGATTTGTTGAGTTTGTGCGGCCTCACACTTCGTTTCGGCTTTGTCGGGGCTGTGCTCTTCACTGCCCTACTGTTGGTGGTCGGCTACATCAACCATCGCCACCCCAAAGTGGTACACATCGCCCTACAGACCGACCGAACCATCGAGGGTGGAGCGATGCGCATTGCCTTTCTTAGCGACGTTCACCTGGGCGAGGGGACCGGTCGCAAGCAGTTGGAGCGCTATGTACGCCTTATCAACCACGAGCAGCCGGACCTGATTCTGATTACGGGCGATTTGATCGACAACTCCACCACGCCACTCCATCGTGACCGTATGCACGAACCGCTCAACGACCTAACCGCCCCGCTGGGTATCTATATGGTGGCAGGCAACCACGAGTACATCAGCGGCATCGAACAAAGTAAAGCATTTCTCGAACTGACTCCGATTACCTTGCTGCAAGACAGCGTCGTAATGCTTACGAATGGCGTGCAACTTCTGGGGCGGGACGACCGATCGAATCGTCATCGCAAGTCGCTCGAGAAACTGACACAAGAGGCCACGGGCGAGGGTCCCCGCATCCTTTTGGACCACCAACCCTACCACCTGCAGCAGACCGATTCGCTGGGGCTGGAGCTGCAACTGAGTGGCCATACCCACCACGGTCAGGTGTGGCCGATGAGCCTTCTAACAGACCACCTCTACGAGCAGAGCCATGGTTATCGACGTTGGTCGAACAGCCACATCTACGTCTCAAGCGGCCTCTCGTTGTGGGGCCCGCCGTTCCGCATCGGCACCCGAGGCGAGCTGGTCATCATCCGATTGTACAACTAACCTTCATATAACCATGAAACGCTTTTTGTTTTTCGCATTGGCACTCCTTCTGACAACGAGTTGCACCACGCAACAAGCCCCCTCGACCCAACCCGAATGGGAGGGTAAACCCCGTGTGATTGTAATGACCGACGGTGAGGTTGACGACCGTTGTTCGATGGTCCATTTCCTGCTCTACACCAACGATATGCAGGTGGATGCCATCATCCAATCCAACTCCTGCTTTCAACGCAAAGGGTGGAGTTCGGAGCCGTGGATTGAGGAGCAGTTGGCCGCCTACGAAGAGGTCTATTCGAACCTTTTGGTGCACGACAAAGAGTACCCCACGGCCGATGCGTTGCGCCAGGTCATCTACGTGGGTGACGAGGACCCCGACCATATTCCGCAGGGCATTTCCTACAAGACGCTCCTGCCGGGCATGGAGCCGCTGATTGACCCCACCGAATGGGCCGACACGCCCGGTTCGGAGCGCATCATAGAGGTGCTGTTGGAGGAGGATCCCCGCCCCGTATTCATCCAGTGCTGGGGCGGAGGCAACACCGCAGCCAAGGCCTTCCAGAAGCTTAAAGCAGCCTACCCCGAGGAGTATGATCGAGCCATCAGCAAAGCCGTTCTCTACTGCATTTGGTATCAGGATGCGGCGGGCAACTACATCGAGCGTCACCACCCGAAGGCCACCATTCTGTTGAGCCACCACTTCAGTGGCAGCTGGGACTACGGCACAATGACCAACAGCGACAACTTCATCCGCCAATACCTGCAAAACGGCCAAAATCCGTTGGGCAAATTCTACACCCACCCCTACATCAGCGAGGGCGACACACCGGCCTTCCTCTACAGCATCGACAACGGTATGCGCTCCTACGAGCACCCCACCTATGGCGGTTGGGGCGGTCGCTTCTATCGGGTCGAGGGGTTCGAGAATGTCTATCGTGATGTCAGCCTCGGTGCACTGCGTGAGTGGTTGGAGCCCGCCTTGCGAGACTTCCAAGCCCGTTTGGAGTGGTGCATCACCCCCACCTATGAGGAGGCCAACCACGCTCCCGAAATCACCATCGAAGGGGGCTTGGACCGCACGGTCAAGAGTGGCGAAAAGGTGACGCTGACGGCCCAAATTTGTGACCGTGACCCCCGTGATGTCGAGGGTGCTTGGCGCATTCGAGGCCATATGTGGAAGCAGAAGGGGCGTACCCGAGCCTGGCTCGACGAGGATCCCGAGAAGCGCATTGAGGAGTACCGCACCGACTGGTGTCAGATCGCGGGCGGCAGCTATACGGGAAGCGTCGATTTGCTTTTCGAGGGGAAGGACCAAATCACCTTTACCGCCCCCAAAGTCACCCAACCCGAGACCATTCACATCCTGCTCGAGGCCTACGATATGGCCCTGCCACGAATGACCTCCTACGCAAGATTTATCATCACGGTGGTTCCCTAACCAACCCACAGAAAAGGCTTTCCGAAGTGGAAAGCCCTTTTCTTATTGTGCTGATTGCTGTTCCTCAAATCGATCGAGTGCCTCGGCCATCAACGAACGCCCCAACTCGGCAATCTCCTCGGCCTTGGCATAGTCGGCCAAATCGCCATAGGCATCAAAGGGCATACGCGCTACCACATCGGGCCGATGCAGGGCAATCGAGAGTTCGGTTTGGCGGTGGTTCATCAAGCTGAACGAGCGGTCGATGAGATTGTAGTACGATCCGCCGTAAATCATCGCCGTATCTTCGTTGTAGCGTTCGTCGTAGTTCCACAGTTCACGCAGCAACGGAAAGGCCTTCAGTCCGGCATATTTGATGCGCTGCACCAAACTTTGATCCGTCATTGCCGAGGCCTCATCCCAGACGGCACGAATCTCGGCACGCTTCTGCTCCTCGAAGGCGGTATCGACCTGCAATGCCTCGTGCTCTTGTTGCAAGGTGGTACGAATACGCTCGACATTGATATCGTTCACATCGAACGCCACCAACAAATCTCCCTCGTTACGTACCACCCGATCCAGAGGCAGGCAGTTGGCGATAAAACCGTCAATCAAGGTCGTCAGTCCGTGCGGCACGGGGCGAAAAAGCGAGGGAATAGATATGGAGGCACGGATGGCCGTAAAGAGTTTGCCGCTATCGAACACCACCTCTTCGCCAGTATAGAGGTCGGTGGCAATGGCACGAAAAGCGATGGGCAGTTCCTCGATATTGACATCGGGAACAACCTCCTGCATCGCCGCAATAATCTTCTCGCCCTTCACAAAGTGGTTGGCACTCATCGAGAGGTCCATCAGCGAAAAGACCTTCCACCCATTGAGTGCAAAGAGCCACTCCTTGAATTGGGGCAGATGGCCCGTCGCATAGACACCACCCACCAATGAGCCAATCGACGAACCTGCTACCGAGGTGATGGTATAGCCTCTTGCCTCCAACTCCTCGATGGCACCGATGTAGGCAAATCCGCGAGGACCGCCACTCGAAAGGGCCAAAGCCACATTGCGTTTCTCCATAGTTGCAGCGTTTTATTAACAAAGATAAGAAAAAAAGCGGGGAAAATTCGCCAACTTTTGCTAACTTTGTAGAAAACAAACGTCCAACTAAACACTTTTAACGATGAAACGACTACTTCTTCTGCTGCTCTTCGTGGTCGGCTCGACGACCCTCAGCGCACAACCCAAGCCCATCGTCGTGGAGGTATGGCCCAACGGCGCCCCGAAAGAGAATGGCCTAACGGGCCCCGAACAACCGCTCGAAAATGGACGTGTGGCCAACATCTCGAAAGCCACGCTCTACATCTACCCTGCCGCTACACCCGGCCCGGCCATCATCTCCTGCCCGGGTGGTGGTTATCGCCGCCTGGCAATGAATCACGAGGGGCACGATATGGCCGAGTGGTTTAATCGCCAAGGCATCACCTATGCCGTACTGAAATACCGTATGCCCAACGGCGACATCTCGATTCCGATCAGCGACGCCCTGCAAGCCATTCGACTGCTGCGCGAGCGAGCCTCGGAGTGGAACGTAAACCCCGAATTGGTCGGCATTATGGGAGCATCGGCCGGAGGTAATCTGGCTGCTCAGGCTGCCACGCAGTTCACCTCGAAGGAGGATCGCCCCGACTTCCAGATACTGTTCTACCCCTTCACGGCAATGAACCGCTTTATGGCCCCCTCGCTGTTGGGTGGCGACGAGAGCGACGAGGCGGTGAATCGCTATTGGGTTAGCAAGCAGGTCAAGGCCGACACGCCGCCCGCCTTCCTGCTCTGCTCGGCCGACGACCGCACGGTGCCCTGCCAGAACAGCATCGACTACTTCCTCGCCCTGCGCCAACAAAAGATCGAGGCAATGCTCCTGATCTACCCCACGGGCGGCCACGGATGGGGCTACAACGACTCGATGCCCTACAAGCGGGAGTGGACGGGCGAAATGGAGCGTTGGTTACAGGCACTGCGAGAGCGAAAATAATTTGGAGGAGGCGCAACGATTTGCTATCTTTGCCGTCGCTATGGAACAAAACGAATACTTTGATACATTCGAAAACAACTTGCAGGTCGAGCTGCTGAAGCTCTGCACCTCGCACGGAATGTTGGAGGGCACGCTGCTTTCGAGCGAGGATATCGACCTGCGCTGGAAGGAGTATGCACCGCACTATATGGCCGATTCGGTGAGCCAAATCAACCAATACCCCGCTGCCGCCATCGCATGGGCGGGTTATGTGGGTATGGCCGTAGCTCATTGGTGGGACACGAATTGGGAGGCCAAGGCCGAAGCTCCCTACGAGGAGCTGCACGGCAAAGAGGGCTTCGACGATATGGACGAGCACATCGTGCAGGACATTTTGGGGCTTCAACTCAACGAGGAGGCTTCGACCCGCATCGAGGACATTATGCGCAGTTGCGCCCATTTGGCCATCACGATGATTCGCCGTGAGGAGGTCGAGGCACAAAGCACCAAGGCCTTCTACATCTTTGCCCGCACCACCCGAGTCTTGTTCCGCATCGGTGCCTCGCTCGAGTTGCGCCGCCTGGGCTACCGCTTCGAGAAGGTCAATATGAACGACCTCCCCATCTCGTAACATTCCCCAAACCAACAAAAAAGCCGAGGTTTTCGCCTCGGCTTTTTTTGTAATTAGACCTCTTCCAAAGTCACCTCTTCGCCTGCCGTATCGTAATAGCGGGTTGCAATGCAATTGCCCACATTGTCATACTCCTTCACCCAGCGGTGGAAACCATCGGCGTGCATACAGGGCTTGCGGTTTTTATCCAACACCCAAAATTCGATTTCGTTTCCTCGCTCATCGAATCTCGACTCCCAGATGGCATAGCCTTTGTTGTTATTACACAATCTGCCATACTCGTCACGATATTCACACGACGTATTGTTACCTCGTTCGTCGTACAGAATAACCCCTTTTGAAAAACGATCAACATGTTGAGTCGGACGACCATATTTATCTAAATACTGTTGCTCAATCATATTGCCCTTATCATCATATTTTGCAACCCACATCGCCGAACCATCGAAAACCGGTACCACTTTGTTATTTACATCATAATAGACGTGCGAAATTTCATTGGATTGAGAATCCCAACGAGCAACTCGCTTAAAAAAGCCATCTGAATGATAACAAGGTTTGCCAAGCGTATCATAAACAGCAATCTCAATTACATTACTCAGAGCATCATACTTATATTTTGCAATCGAATAGTTTAGTAACGACATGCAAGGCTTTTCGTCTGTGCCGAAATAGGAGGTTTCAAGCTTATTTCCACGTGAATCATACCTGGACTTTACAATGGCATAATTCTCTACACCGTTACATAATTGTCCATCAACGCCATAGTAGCGCTCTTCAAGGATATTGCCATCTTCGTCCAACTCGGCCTTCCATATTGCATAACCAGACGAGACTGCAAAGGGCTGATTATCTACATCATAATGAGCGTTATAGCAGCAGTGCCCATTTTCATCGTATTGGAATCGGAAAATTGCGCCTGCATCTGCCAGGTTCGTCAATTTGCCGTTCGTACCGTAATAGTTTTCCTCTGCGGTATTACCTCGTGCATCATACTTTCGTTTGAACGACGAGTACCCTTGACGATGCACACACGGATTCTTAAGCGTATCATACACAGACAACTTAACAAGGCACCCTACCCCATCAAATTCGCTCACCTCACGATGATAGCCATCGATGTGGTAGCAGGGTTTTCCGAGCGAATCGAGGAAGTATTGCACAACGATGTTGCCTCGGTCGTCGTACTCCATCATCCAACGAGACATACCCAATTTGTGAATAGCCGCATGGCCCTCTTCGTTGAAATAGCGGCTATCAACCACATTGCCATACTCGTCGGTCGTATCGCGGAATTCGGACCAAAAGAGTTCGTTGGGAATGGGGTTGCCATCCACATCCAAATAGGTACAGCGTGTAATCGTACCGTGTTCGTTGTACTCGTAGCTTTTACCCGCCACACCACGACGATTTGTGCAGTATTGGCCATCCAAACCAAGGTACTGAATACGCACACGGCGTCCCAGCGAATCCAACGTGTATTGCATACCGAAGATACCATCGCCATCGGCCACACGGCTGTTGGGCAGGTAGTCATCGTTATTGCTGTGGAAAGTCTGACAGACGATATAGCCCTCGTTGTTTCGCTCGTAGGCCAAACGTTTGATATTCGATTTTCGGGTGCTACCCTGCACAATGGCCGTAGTACTTGCACTAACAAAGCCTGCCCCTTTACCCTCGGCCGCCGAGGCGAGATCGGCCACCGCTGCCACCACGCCATCGTGCTCCGAAATGTTGTGACGCAACAAAACTCGCCCCGACGAAGCGCAATAGTCGATGCGAGTCAAAACGCCATTCGTTCGTCCGTAGCGGAATTTCTGAATCGAATAGCGATCCATATTCTCGGTATAGATATGCTCCTGGGGAACGTCGGCCGAATTGACATAAGCCACCTCGTTCAATCGCCACGAGAGGCTGTTGGGTTGTCCTATCGGCACACGTTGATAGGTAAAACGATACGAGCGGCTGCGATGTGATTTTTGCTCTTCGTTGAGCTTTACCACCCCCTGTGGAATGCCCCAACAATCGACATAGTCGGCATAATACTCCACACGGCTGCGGGGATAATCATAATAAAGAAAACCTGCAACCATAACTGCCAACACCACAGCGGCAGCCATATACAAAATGCTGCGTGCACGGCGTTTGTGTCGTTGCCAGAGGTCATCGAAGCGCACCTCGAACATCGTGGCAATCACATCGACCAGCGCATGGTTCTTACCCTCCTTGCGTCGTACATCGATGCCACGAATCTCCTCGTCACGCGAAAGGTTCAACAAGGAGGGCGGAAAACACTCCACCTTGGGATTGGCGGCGTGAGGTGTACCGCCAACAATAAACGGGATGATTTTATCGCCCTTACCCAAACGGATAAAGGCCTGAATCTCCTCATCGACCCACGCCGATTTTGCCGAGTCGGGAGAACATACGACAATCAGAAATTTCGAAGCCTTCAACTCCTCGAAAAGGGCCTGCTTGAGTTTGGTGCCGCTCAAATCTTTTTTATACCAAAAGACAGGGCGAATACGTTTGGGCAACGAAGGGTACTCCTTGTACAATGCACTCGAAATCTGATAATACTCGAGTTTATTCTGAAGCCATTTGGCCCATTTTTCATCAGCACTGTTATAGCTGATGAAGGCGAAATACTTAAAACTTTGGTCCGTAGCCATGATGAGTAGGTTTGGTTTAGTAAAGTTACGGCAATAAATCCATAAAACAAAATAAAAAGACCGAGAACTGGTTGGATTCTCGGTCTTTAATTGAATTTATGGGCTCTTTACTCGACCTGCAATTTCAGGGTGGCGGGCTTGAGGCCTTTGGCCGTAACCGTCACCTCGATTTCGCCGCTCGTTGTACCACTCTGCACCAGGGTGGTAAGCTGACCGCTGAAGAGGTGCATCTTCGGCAGGTGGAACAGCTCGAGCGATGTGGGGTCGCCGTTGGCCATCGCACGGAACTTACCCGCTCCCGTCACCTTGACCTGCACCTCACGGCTCTCGGTCGGCACGGGGTTGCCGGCCTTATCCACCACGCTCACATTCACATAGGCCAAATCCTCGCCCGTAGCCTCCAGCGTCGTACGATCGGCCGTCAAACGCACTGCATAGGGCTTTCCGGCCGTCACCACACACTTCTCGGCGGCCACGTTACCCGCCTTGTCGTAGGCCACAACACGCAATTCACCGGGCTCGTACTTCACCTCGTTCCACATCAGGCGATAACGCTCCATATCGCTCTTCTTGCTCTTCACCCGACGCCCCTGACTCTTGCCATTGACAAAGAGTTCGGCCTCGGGATAGGAGGTATAGACAAAGACAGGGGTTGTCTCGCCCTCACGCCCCTTCCAATTCCAGTGGGGAAGGATGTGCAGGGTCGGCGACTCGGTGTTCCAAATCGAACGGTAAAGCCAATAACGATCCTTCGGAATGGAGGCCAAATCGACAATGCCGAACATCGACGAGTGGTTGGGCCAGGCATCCGTATCGTAGGGCGAAGGCTCGCCCAGGTAGTCAAAACCTGTCCAGACAAACTGACCAATCAGCCAGGGGAAGTCGTCATTGACGGCAAAGTCCAAATCGGGCAGATTCGACCACGAGCAACACTCGGTATCGTAGCCAGAGGAGTGGTGATCGGGATGGATGGCATTCTTGGCCGTCGCGACGGGGAAGTGATAAACTCCGCGCGAGCTGACCGTTGAGGTGGTCTCCGTGCCGAGAATCAGATTCTGCGGCAAGGTCTTATAGCCCTGCTCGTAGTATTGAACTCGGTAGTTGAAGCCCGCCACATCGAACTGGGCAGCAAAGCCATTCTCCAGCACACGGGGGAATCGGTCCATACCGCAGGTCACGGGGCGGGTGGGATCCTCTCGGTGGCAAATCGATTGCAACCACGAGGCCACCTTGTAGCCTTCGGCCGTTGTTTGTGTCGGCACCTCGTTACCCACCGACCACATCACCACCGAGGCGTTGTTGCGGTAGTGGCGCAACATATTGACCATATCCTTCTCGGCCCACTCGTCAAAGAAACGGTGGTAACCATTCTGGCACTTAGCCACATCCCACTCATCGAAGGGCTCCAACTGCATCATAAAGCCCATCTCATCGCACAGCTCAACCAACTCCTCGGCGGGCATATTGTGCGACGTACGGATGGCATCGCAACCCATATCCTTCAAGATGGTGAGCTGACGACGAATAGCTGCTTTGTTGATGGCGGCTCCCAACGGACCGAGGTCGTGGTGCAGGCAGACGCCCTTGAATTTGCGCAGCTGACCGTTCAAGAAAAATCCCTTGTCGGCACGCAGCTCGATGGTGCGAATACCAAAGCGGGTGGTATATTCATCCATCGCACGCTCGCCGTCGTAGAGAGTCGTATGAGCGGTGTAGAGGTAGGGGCTTTCGGGCGACCACAGTTGGGGATTATCGACCGTCAGGTGCTGCTCGAAGGGCATACCATAATATATATGACGGGTATCCCGCTTCTCGGCAACCACCTCACCCTCGGCATTGCGAATGATGGTGCGAAGGGTCACGGGCTGCTTGTCCGAAACGCCCTTCACCTCGGTTTTGAGCGTCACCGAGGCATACTCCTCACCCACATAGGGGGTCGTGATTTGCGTACCCCACACGGGGATGTGCATCTGTTGCAGGGTCAGAAGTCGCACCTTGCGATAGAGACCTGCACCCGGGTACCAACGAGAAGATTGGGGCTTATTCTCGAGCAGTACCACTACCCGATTCTCGCCCGCCTTTACCGCCTCGGTGGCATCGCACCAGAAGGAGTTGTAACCATAGGGCCAATAGCCCACCTGACGGCCATTGACAAAGACCTGCGCCTCGCTCATTGCCCCATCGAAGAGCAAGATATAACGACCGTTCTCGCTCTTGTCAATCTGCAAAGTAGTGCGATAGGCACCCTTGCCCATATAGGGCAGGCCACCCGTGCGACCCGTCTTTTCGGTAGCCACCTTTTCGCCATTCTGCACCACCGCAACCACCTGCAAATCGTGGTCGCGCGAGAAGGGCCCATAGATGGCCCAATCGTGCGGGATGGTCACCTCCTGCCATCCATCTGTGGCCTTGATTTGGTGGTCACGACGAAACTGCCACTTCTCGACGAGTTGCTCGGAACGCAACGGCTGACCAACGAGGGGAAGAGAGACGAAAAGTGCCGTCAAGACCGTTATTAAACGTTTCATAATCGCCTTGTTTTCAGATTACTCCGTTTTGCCGTAGCGACGCTCCTGCTCCTCCAAAAGGGCGTTCAGCACCGACTCCTTAACCTTGACAATCGTGCCGTGCTTGTGGCCCTCGGGAACCGAGATTTGGTCGTCGATGGGGGTAAAGGTCTTGAAATCGGTCGTCTTCACGGCACCGAAGCGGTACTGACGATAGACATCGAAGTAGATCAGCCACTCCTCGCCTACCTGAATGGCGCAAGCACCTTCGGAATAGGTCGGGGCAAACTTCTCGGTCGGGTTGGCATAAGGACCTTCGGCACTGTCGGCAAAGACACAGAACAGATCGCTGTAGCCGGGCTTGCGGTTATCCTTGATGATGAGTACATAGTCGCTCTCGGCACGCTTTACGATAAAGCCGTCGATGGAGTTGAATCCCGGGTCATAGAGCGGTTTCTTGGGGCTGAACTCCACAAAATCCTTGG
>CALAQA010000130.1:0-1421 GCA_937889065.1 uncultured Alistipes sp. | reverse complement strand
GACAACACCATCGGCAGGAGCACCACAAGAAGGGATAAAATGCGTCGTACCATAGTGCGAAGATAGAAAAAAATGCGCTTACCTATGTAGTAAGCGCATAGAATTTTACGAACGAATCGTGGCTTCGATGTGGTGGGTGAAGGTGGCCAACTCAAACTCCTCACCCTCGAGCAACCCATCGATGAGGCGGTGAATACGCTCCAGATGGCGCATTGTCAGCTCACGACAGAAGGCCTCGTCACTCGCCCAGCGGGCCGAACAGCGACCCTCGTAGCCCAGCAGATCGAAGTAGTAGCTCTTGAATTGGCGGGGATAGAGGTTGATGCCGACCACCAGACGCCTGGTAGTGGGTCCGTCGGCGGCCAAATGCAGGTCAAACTCGCGGGAGAGCCAGGGTTGCAGGAAAACAACAAGGGTTCGTTCAAAGGGCTTCTGCACGGGACGGTGGATGAAGAGCTGCACGCCTTGCATTTGGACCTCCTCCAGCTCGTATCGTTCCAACTCTACGAGTACCTCGACCACCCGACGACCCAGGTTGCGATCCGTCGTGCGGGGGATGGCCCGAGGATCGACCGTGATGATAAAATCGAACTTATCGGCCAGAGATTGACAATAGGCCTCGGCCGCACGCCGACGCACCAACGAGGTCGGCAGCAAGACCACCAACCCATAGTGATAGCCCTTGTCGGGGGCAATCAACAGCTCCGACATCCGATCGAAGGCATCACGCTCTTCGTAGGTGAAATCATTCACCAATACAACCAATTTTCCCATTACAACGTTCTAACTAACCTGATTATCAAAAAGAAAGCGCAGGGTCGTCTGCCTATTTGAGGATAGTTGGTCGTAGGATTACCGCCGCAATCAAATAAGCGACAACCCCACGCCCATATCCAAAAAGGGATATGGCGGGAGTCACCGGCTTATTCTCTTGCTTCAATGAATTTCCTACGTTCACTATCCGAGAATAAACGTCTGCTTCCGCATTTATATTTTTGCTACCACAAAATTGGGCAAAAATGGCGGAAAAAGCAAATAAAGCGCCCTCTTTCTTTTATTAAAAATTATTTCTCTTCTTGCCGGAGTTTTACCAAAGTTTTAATCGGGGTTCACGTTTCATCGCCGAGGCGATCGCCTCAGCGGTGAGGGGACACTCGTCATCCTCGAGTGCAAGGTAGCGCACCTCGTACTCGGTCACCTTGTTGTTTACGACTATCCCATAGACCCAGGCTCGGAAGTAATAGTTGGGGCTCTTCGGAAAAACAAAATCGACAAACAGCCCCCCAAAGACCGCCTCTTGGGCATCGACCACCAAAAAGGGACTCCTCAACAGCTGCAGGTGGGGCTGCAGGTCGGGGTATTCGGCCTTGAGCGTCTCGGTATCGTTTAGAAAGGTGCGCACCTGCCGAAAATAGGCGTTG
>CALAQA010000129.1:0-34848 GCA_937889065.1 uncultured Alistipes sp. | reverse complement strand
GGACCCCATGATTAACAGTCATGTGCTCTAACCAACTGAGCTATTCAGGCAATTTGCTAGCGGTGTTATCCGTTTTGCGAGTGCAAATATACGGCAAAATTTCATTCTCGCAAAATTATTGCAAAAAAAATTCACAAAAAATGTAACTTTGCATCATCAACACCTTTTGTTATGAAGTCGCAACTACGATTTATACTGCTCATTTTCACGCTTTTAGTGGCAAAATCGGCCCTTTCGCAGCTCCGTTTCGAGTCTGTGAGCCACGATTTTGGCACCTTTGGCGAGGCCGACGGCAAGGTCAGCTGCACTTTTCGGGCGGTGAATAACACGCAAAAACCGCTCATTATCCGCAACATAGCCACCTCGTGCGGCTGCACGGTGCCCGAATTTCAACGCTCGCCCATCCTCCCCGGTGACTCCACCACGGTGCGTGTGACCTACGACCCTTATGGCCGTCCGGGAATCTTCAATCGCAAACTTTATGTCTGGGGAACGGCCGAAAAGCCGATGGCGGTGTTGGAAATCAAGGGTACGGTGACTCCCCGTCCCAAGAGCATCGCCGAGCGGTATCCCATCGAGGCGGCAGGGGGCATTCGTCTCTCGGCCACCCATTGTGCCTATACATATATTTATATCGGGGCCGAAATGCAGTCGGCCATCGGCATCACCAACACCTCCGACAAGGCCCGCACGCTGCGTCTGGAGCCTATCGAGGAGAGTGGGTTGATGACACTGCATTACCCCTCCTCGTTGCAGCCCGACATCACCGAGAGCATCAACTTCACCTACAAAAACCCCTCCGAGGCACCTCGCTATGGTACGATTCAGGATTCATTTCGTCTCTACATCGACAACGAGCCGACCCAAATCATTCTGATGGCGCACGGTGTGGGCATCGACAAACCTGCAAAAAAGGGAAAAGATGATGCGCCTGCGATACAATTAAGCGAAAATATCATTAAATTTGGGGCGGTGAAGCGTGCAAACAGTCCCCTCACTCGTCGCCTGACCATTACCAATAACGGCTCGAGCGTGTTGTATCTTCGTGCTGTGGAGTGCAGCAAAGGGGTGCAGGCCCAATTCGAGACGGGAACGGCGATTGGCCCCAAACAATCGCTCACGGGGGTCGTTCGGCTGACCCTTTCGCCCACCCAGGCGGGCTTCGTAAGCGAATACCTGACGCTTGTCACCAACGACGCCGCACGTCCGATGCGTCGCATACGGGTGACGGCCATAATTGAGGAATAGAAAGAAACAGAGATTGCTATGTTCAAAATTCTGGAGAAACGGCTGCTGGCCGAAAATATCTACTTAATGAAGGTCGAGGCACCTCGTGTAGCCCACGCAGCCCTGCCCGGCCAATTTGTCATTGTGCGTGCCGACAAGGTGGGTGAGCGCATCCCCTTGACCATCGCCGACTACGACACCGAGGAGGGAAGTGTCACCATCGTCATTCAGACGCTCGGTGTCTCGACCCGCAAAATCTGCGCCCTCGATGCAGGCGACTCGCTGGCCGACTTTGCAGGCCCGCTCGGTCGTCCCTCGGAGTTTATCCACCTTTCGAAGGAGGAGCTGCAGCAGCGTCGCTACATCTTCATCGGCGGCGGTGTGGGTACGGCACCCGTCTATCCGCAGGTGAAGTGGCTCAAACAGCACGGCGTGAAGGTCGATGTAATCATCGGCGCCAAGACGAAGGATATGCTCATCTACACCGACGAGATGGCCGCCGTAGCCGAACATCTGCACATCGCCACCGACGACGGCTCGGAGGGTTTCAAAGGGTTGGTTACGGCCCTGTTGGAGCAGCTGATTGCCGAGGGAAACAGCTACGACGAGTGTGTCGCCATCGGCCCGATGATTATGATGAAGTTTGTGGCGCTGACGACCCGCAAATACAACCTCAAGACCACCGTATCGCTCAATGCCCTGATGGTCGATGGTACGGGTATGTGCGGAGCGTGCCGTGTGACGGTGGCGGGCAAGACCCGCTTCACCTGCGTGGAGGGTCCCGAGTTCGACGCCCACGAGGTCGATTTCGACGAGGCGATGCGCCGTCAGGGGATGTATCGCTCGTTGGAGCAGCGTGCGTTGGCCATCACCCAAGAGCGTGAGGCGGGCCACAAGTGCAAAATCGGTTTGGATAAATAGTCAAGACGTATGGCAAACAAGATACCGCGCGTGCCGGTGCGTGAACAAAATCCGGCGCGTCGTAGCACCAACTTCGAGGAGGTTTGCTACGGCTACAACCTCGAGGAGGCGCAGTTGGAGGCCTCCCGCTGTCTGGATTGCAAGAATCCCCGCTGCGTGGCCGCCTGCCCCGTAGGGTTGCAGATTCCCCGCTTCATTGCGGCGCTGCACCGTGGCGAGCTGGCCGAGGCCGCCTCGATTATCTCGGAGGATAGCTCGCTGCCCTCGATTTGCGGCCGTGTATGTCCGCAGGAGACGCAGTGCGAGGGGGCGTGTATCCTCGGCATCAAGGGCGAACCGGTGGCTATCGGCAAGATCGAGCGTTTCATCGGCGATTGGAAGCTCGAAAACCCCATTGAGACCGCCGTGGCCCCCTCGAATGGCAAGAAGGTGGCCATCGTGGGGTCGGGTCCGTCGGGCTTGGCGTGCGCCTCGGATTTGGCCAAGTGGGGCTACGAGGTGACCGTCTTTGAGGCACTGCACCAGTTGGGTGGCGTGTTGGTCTATGGCATCCCCGAGTTCCGTCTGCCGAAGGAGCGGGTTGTGGCTCGTGAGATTGGCGAGGTGGCCAAGCTGGGCGTGAAGTTCGAGACCGATGTCATTGTGGGTCGCACCGTGACGGTCGATTCGCTGCTCGATGAGGAGGGCTTCGATGCCGTCTTTATCGGCTCGGGAGCGGGTCTGCCCCGCTTTATGGGCATCGAGGGTGAAAACCTGAACGGCGTGGTTTCGGCCAACGAGTTCCTGACCCGAGCCAACCTGATGCACGCCTACGATGAGGAGTACGATACGCCGATCTTTGTCGGCAAGCGGGTGGTGGTTGTCGGTGGAGGCAACGTGGCTATGGATGCCGTGCGTACCGCCAAACGCCTGGGCGCCGAGGCGGTGATTGTCTATCGCCGCAGTGAGCAGGAGCTGCCTGCCCGCCAGGAGGAGGTGCACCACGCCAAGGAGGAGGGCATCGAGTTCCGTATGCAGACGAACCCCACGGCTGTGCTTGGCAACGAGCAGGGCTGGGTGACGGGGTTGCGCTGCGTGGAGATGGAACTGGGTGAGCCTGACGAGAGTGGCCGCCGCTCGCCCATCGTGAAACCCGACTCGGAGTTTGAGGTTGCGTGCGATGTGGTGATTATGGCGCTGGGCACCTCGCCCAATCCGCTGATTGCCGCTACGACCGAGGGCCTTGAGACCAATCGCCGAGGCTGCATTACGGCCACCGATGAAGGTCAGACTACCCGTGAGGGGGTCTTTGCCGGTGGCGATGCCGTGACGGGTGCCGCTACGGTGATTTTGGCTATGGGTGCAGGTCGCAAGGCGGCAAAGGCCATCGATGACTACCTGAAAACAAAGGAGTAGTTGGAGAAATCGAAAAAATTGTTTACTTTTACAAAAACCTTTACTAAAACCTTAACTAAAACCAATAAAGTTATGAAGAAGTATTTAGCTGAAATGGTGGGCACGATGGTGCTCGTATTGATGGGTTGCGGCACGGCTGTAAGCCTGAGCTGCGGTGTAGATACCGCCTCGGTGGTGGGTACGGCCCTGGCCTTCGGTTTGGCCGTGGTGGCTATGGCTTATGCCATCGGCGGCATCTCGGGTTGCCACATCAATCCTGCCATCACGCTGGGCGTATGGCTTTCGAAGCGTATGAGCGGTAAGGATGCCGCCATGTATGTGGTATTCCAGATCATTGGTGCCTTCATCGGTGCCGCCGTACTCTATGCCTTGGCTCCCGAGTCGGGCCTGGGTGCCAACTCGATTCAGGCAGGCATCTCGACCTGTGGCGCTGTGGTTGCCGAGGTGGTCTTCACCTTTGTCTTTGTGTTGGTGGTGCTGGGCACGACCGATGCCGAGAAGGGTGCAGGTAACCTGGCCGGTCTGGCTATTGGTCTCTCGCTGGTGTTGGTACACCTGGTTTGCATCCACTACACGGGTACGTCGGTGAATCCCGCCCGTTCGATTGGTCCCGCTGTCTTGGCCGGTGGTCAGGCTTTGGCCGATCTGTGGATCTTCATCGTTGCTCCGCTCGTGGGTGCCGCTTTGGCAGCCGGTGTTTGGAAGGTCTTGACCTGCGAGTGCTGCTCGAAGTGCGAGAAGAAATAACCACTTTTTCCCACATCCAACAAAAAAAACGACCGCATCCGAAAGGTGCGGTCGTTTCTTTTGTTGTTGGGTCGTTACTGAACGCTGAAATTCACGGGGATGAGTTTCACGGGGCTGTTCAGGCCCGAGGGCATCGGCTCCCAATCCGAGTAGCGGGTGCGCTGGTATTGCAGGTTCACCACGTTGATCTCTTTGAAGATGCGCCACTCCTCGCCTCGGCGGTCCATATCGGCAATGCGGTTGGCGGGAAGGTTCGTTACCTCGATCTCGATGGTGTTCTCGCCCGCTTTGAGCCATTGGCCCACCTTCAGGCGGTAGGGAACGGCCCAAACCGTGCCGACCTCCTTGCCGTTGATTCGTACACGGGCACTCTCACGCACATCGCCCAGGTCCAAAATCCACTCGTCGGCCTCCATTCGAGGCAGCGTGAAGGTGTTGGTATAGACACCCGTAGCCATCGTGATGGTGGCAGCGGGGTGGTCGATTGTGGTCCACGAGGTGGGACTGTCAATCTCAAACGTCCCCTCGATGTTCGGTACGCTTTCTACAAAATGAAGTTGCCAGCCGTGGTCGAGTTGGAGGCTGATGGGCTGCGCTTGGGTATATTCCCAGCTCGCCACGTCCGGCAACTTATGATCGAAGGTCTGCAAAATCGTACTCTCGCCCGAGTGCAGTTGAAGGCGCACCAAGGTTTTATCGCCCTCCTTGCGCATCTGGGCACGTCCCTTTTCGCCCGTCATCGGGTCGAAAATCATCGCCTCCTCGGCCGCAACAGCCAGCTCTACCCAGCCATTAACCCCCTTCTCCTGCAGCGAGGAGATGAAGTAGTGGTGGCCCGTCTCGTTCGAGCGGCGGATGCACTGCAATCCGTAGTGGGTTTTCATCATCTCGGGGGCGATACCGCTCATCCGCAGGGCCGAAGCGTAGTCGCTACCCGTAATGATGGTACCTGCCTCGACGGGGGTGGTGACGGTCTTGTCAAACGACAGGCGTGGCAGTTGGCTCTTCACACGGGCAAACTCGCCACGGCGGCTCTCCAACTTGCCGTAGCCCGGCACATCCTCGGGGTAGTTCTCCGTGAAGATCAGCGTAGCACCCGAGCGGGCTAGCTCCAGCAGGTGTTCCAACACCTCGGTGGGCATCAGCTTTACGGCGGGGATGATGATGGCCTTGTAGGCCGTGCCGCCCTCGGTGAGGAGCTTTCCGTTTTCGCAGCGGGTCGTTTGGATGAAGCGATCCGAGATGTAGTCCATATCGTAGCCCAGGTTGCTGATCGTGTGGACCGTTTTGATGAACTTCGGCGCACGCTTGGCCATATCGTGAATCGAGAACATCAGCAGACGGCCCGGCTGCTCCTGCCACATATCATAGACGGGCAGATAGACCAGAAAGTCGTTGTCGGGCTTGCCCATTTGCAGGAACGATTGGCAACGGGCAATATAGTCGAAGAAGGCCGGAGCGTCACGCCAGATGCTGTTCGTGGGCGACATATCGATCGAGGCGTAGAACTTCCAACCCGGCCAGCGAGCCTCACGGGGGCTGTACGGAGTGCCGTGGAAGTACATGTGGTTTACGCCCGAGACAAACATCAAATCCATATCGGGTTTGCACTGTGCCAACGAGGTGCGGAAGTGCTCCGTAAGCCAGGTGAAGGTCTCCGACGAGGTGTAGGGCTTGCCTGCGATGTGGGCCGCCGACGAGGCATATTTGAGCATCGAGAGGTCCGAATCGTTCTTGCGGGTCAGTGCATCCTGACGCAACCCCTTGATGTGGAACTGCGACAAGCCAAACCCCTCGCACTCGGGAATATCGACCGAGGCGTAGGTGTCAATCAGGTTGGCGGGCGAGCCGTGTGCCTGACTGCGGGTGATGCTGCCGTGGCGGTGGGCCCAGTCGGTCCATTGGGTGCTGAAGTTCTCGATCAGCAGGTCCGAAATCGTCTCCCGGTAGTCGCTCACGATGCGGGCCGTGTGGTCGTTGCGCTCCTCGGCGAGGAAGGCGGGGAAGTGCTCCTCGAGGCGGTAGCCGCGACGGCGTGCAAACTGCTCCAGGAAGTCGGGTGTCCAGTCGGCTCCATAGACCTCGTACGAGTCATTAAAGAAGGTGTGGGGGAAGTTGGTGTTGTGCTCCTTGAAGGCCTTGTCGAAGGTCGCGAGGTAGCGTTTTACGGCCCCCTTGTCGAGGTGGTTCATCACCAAGCCCTCGCCACCCGGGGCGGCACGCTTCACCTTTTGCAGCGTCTTGCCGACGTGCAACACGATCAGATCCCATTCGCCTACGGGGGCATTCCAACGCAGCACCCCCTGCTTGACCTGCTTCGTGAGGTTCAGACATTGCCCACTCTGGTTGTAGGCCATCACACGGCTGAGTTGTGCAACGAGGCGTTGCTTCTCGTCCTCCACCTCGATGGGAAGCGATATGATGCGGCCTCCCTGCACCTTGTGGCGGGTGAAGAGGGCCTTCGATGCGGCATCCTCCACCGCTACGTTCGGGCCGCCAAAGGGCCATCCCGTGCCGTTGTTCATCGTCACCTCGATGCCGACACGCTTACCCTCCTTGACGGTGTGTTGCAGCACCTCCATCCAGCGTTTGCTCAAGTAGGGAATATCGTTCTTATCGTTGCCCTGCACCCCGTAGATGGGGGTAATCTCGACCCCGCCCAGGCCGGCTTTGGCATACTCCTCGAGGTTGTATGTCAGGTTGGCCTCATCGACGGCACTGCCCAACCACCACCAGCGGGCACCGGGGAGTGCCTCGGGTTGAATGGTCGGCCACTCTTGGGCCTTCGGGCTGCCGCACAGAAGCAACAGGCTGATAATCAATAACTTTCTTTTCATTATCGGTAGTTTTTCTTATTTGTCGTTGGTGTAGGGTTTGCCATCCACCGTAATGTTTTGGTAGCGCACCTCGCCGGCATCGTCCGTAACGAAGAGCGGACGACCGTCGGCCTTGGCATAGTGGAAGTGGATGTCGTTCAATGAGATACCACGTGCGTGGCGGATATACATGCCCTTGGCGGGAATCGTACCGAACATCCACGGCTCGGGGTAGGTGCGCTCCTGCTCGGGGGGTGTGAGTTTGCCATCCTCCTCGGTATAGCCGCCCTGGTAGTAGATGTGGATGTCGTTCATCGAGACATCCTCGATGAGTGCCCCCGGAATACCGCTGATGATTGACGAGTAGCGCGAATCGGCATTGAAGACATTGATGTGGCTGATGCGGATGCGCTTCATCACCCCGACGGGCGTGCCTTGCGGGCTGCGCAGACGGGCACCCAGACGCAGGAAAATCGGGGCATTGACAATGTCACGCATCGTGATGTTGCTGATGACAATATCCTCCAGGTGGCCGCCATCGACGGTCTCGAGAGCCAAACCACGGCAACGCTCGAAGATGCAGTTGGTGATGGCGATGTTCTTGAAGCCGCCGCTCGACTCGGTGCCCAGCTTGATGCGGCCCGTCACGAAGCCCTGATCGGGGGCCTGCGGCTCGTCACGCTGCCAGGTGCAGTCCAACACGCTGCCACGGTCGTAACCACTTACCAGACAGTCCGAAATGGTGACATTCTCCGTATCTTTGAAGTAGCCCAGCCCATACGAAGCCTTCAGTACGATGGCATCGTCCCAGGGCGAATTGACCGTGCAGTTGCTGATGCGGACATTCTTGCAGCAGTCGATGTCGAAGCCGTCACGATTCGTATCGACCTTGACGTTGAGAATCGAGAGGTTATCTACGCCCGTAGCCAACAGGGCGAAGTGGCCGCACTGCAACATCGAAATGTCTTTGAGCGTTACGTTTTTGCACAATTTCAGGCTGATGGCCTTGTTACCCACCCCCGGGATGCGGCTCTCCTCACGGGTGAGGCCCTTGCCGTAGATCAGGCCCGGCCCGCTGATGGTGATATCCTCCAACCCGATGCCCCAGATGAGCGAATTTTTCCAGTGGCTGTGGCCGAAATCCTGGAATTTGTCGCTCTCGTTCTCTTCGGCCAGGTCATACCCTTCGGTGGCCGAGGGGAAGGCGGCCACGATGCGACACCCCTGCTCGAGGTAGAGGTGGATGTGGCTGGCCAGACGAATCGAGTAGCAGGCATACTCACCTGCGGGGAAGTAGATCGTACCGCCTCCGTTGGCGGCAGCCTCCTCGATGGCTCGGTTGATGGCGGGGGTGTCGATGGTTACACCATCGGCCTTGGCGCCGTAATCTTGTACGTTGTATATCTTCGCCTGGGCCACGGTGGCTGCGAGGGCGAAAATGAGCAATAAAAGGCGTTTCATAGCGGTTGGCTTATTGTTCAAGGTTCATGAGTAAGAATTTGCGTAGGAACGAGGCGTTGCCATACATTTTGTGTTCGTCGGAGAGGTTCCAAAACCCATTCTTCGAGGTGGGGTGAGCATCCCAGTCGATGATGGCCCACGCCAGACCTATCTCGTTTCCTGCCACCAAGCGGGTGGGGCGTGAGGCCTCGGGGCCGTTGGCATCGGCGTGGTCGTAGGGGGTGATGTAGAACTCCAGTGTCAGGCGGCCCGACTCCCCCTCACGGAACGAGTAGTTGTAGGCGTAATCGGTATAGGGGGCCTTTTTGAGCCACACCTGCGGACCCCAATACATACACCAATCTCCGTCGCTGTGGGCGGGGGTGAAGATGTGGTAATTTTGGGCGTGACAGCCGTGAAAGTTGTACCACGCCTGCCATACATCTTTCGGAGCGGTGGGGTGGAAGCGGTCGATGAAGGGGCCTCCCGAGCAGTCGCCATCGACCACCACCTCGAAGATGTCGGTCTGGAGCGAGTTTTCCGTAAAGCGCCAATAGTCGTCGTAGGCCTCGTAGAGGAAGTAGAGGCGTTGGGTCGTCTCCGACCAGCCTACCTTGACACTCACCTTCAGCGTCGAGGGGTTGGGGGCGGCGTGTTTGCCTTCATCCTCCTTCAGGGCCTGCTCGGTGATGGCGTACGAGGCCGGCACACACTCCCAATCGAGGCTTTGCCCGTCGATTTGGGGCAGACGGTCATCGGGGAAGTGGTAGATTTTCCACTCCTGACCCTCGACCGCAAGGGCCACGAGGCTCATCAGCAGGCAGAGATAGAGTCGTCTCATCAGCGGGCGTTTTTGTAGGCCTTCTCAAAGACCTCGGGGAGCATAAAGTAGTTGTAGTCGGCACGCTGGAAGAGGCAGAAATAGCAGGCCTCTTTCTCCTCCCATTCGTACAGGGCCGCAATGACGTGGGCATCGGTCTTCTTGCCCGAATGGTAGAGAGCCAGGGGCGAGGATTGTTGATGTCCATCCGAAAGGCGCATCTCGGAGCCGATGGGCATCACGCCGTGCGTCGTACGCAGACGCATACTTGCGCCGTAGTAGGTCGTAAAGGCGTTGCCCTCGGTGCTGTGCACGTTGTAGCGGCAGGCAGCGGTCGGGATGAGGTTGTCCTTAACGGCAGGGTCCTCTACCCCGTTGCAACCACCAAAGGCCCAGCAGAGTTGCAGCTCTTGGGGCAGCTTCTCGCCCTCGACTTTTACAATAAAGCCGACGGCCGGGGCGGGCAGAGGGCAGACCACGAGGCGGAGTTTGCCGCCCTTCCAGAGGTTGTCTTTGATGGTGTAGTGCACCCCCTCCTGCTTGATGTTGCACTCGTCGATCCAACGGCTCTCTTCGCCACACACCACACCCAGGCGGAACGAGCCGGCCCCTTTGGGCAGATGGAACGGAAGCGCCTGGGCCAGACCGTCGAGCGAGGTAAAGACCAAGCAGAGTGCGAGCGGCAGAATGAGCCGCACGAATTGCGAAATTTTCTTCATTCTATCAGGTTGGTTTTAAGTTCTTTTTTTTGGTGTTTAGTTGCCGTCGGGCTTCTCCATCTCGATGAAGGGGCTGGCATTCCACTTAAACTCCTCCACCTTGTCGGGGTGAGCGGGGTTGTAGGGGGTGTAGTCCGAACGCAGGCTGCCGAGGATGGGCAGGTTGAGCTGCTTCATCCCCTCGATGATGCACTTGGCAATCTGGTAGGCACCGTAGGGGTTGAAGTGGGTGTTGTCGGCCATCGGACGAGTTTGGCCCGGGAACGAGCCGGCAGGGTAGTGTACAAAGGCCTTTTTCGAAGGCTCTACGCCCATCGCCTCGTAGAAGGTGCGGGTCATCTGGTGCAGGTCGATCAAGGGGATGTTCTCCTTGGCGGCCAGCCAGCGCATTGCCTCGGGGTAGTTCTCGTGCGTGTCACGAATCTTGCCCTGCTCGTCGAAGCTGCGACGCTGCGTCGGGGTGACCAGAATGGGGTGAGCACCACGCAGACGAGCCTCGTCGATAAAGGTCTTCAGGCTGGTCATATAGGAGTAGTAGGCGCCCTTGCCCGGCCCCTTCTGCTTCTGGTCGTTGTGGCCGAACTCCATGATGATGTAGTCGCCCTCCTTCATCTGCGAAAGGGCCTTCTTCAGACGACCTACGGCGATGAAGGTGTTGGCACTCTCGCCCGACTCGGCATAGTTGGCAAAGGCCACCCCTTGGTTGAAGAAGCGGGTAATCATCTGACCCCAGCTGGCCCACGGCTCGGTATCCTGATCCACCACCGTCGAGTCGCCACACAGGAAGATGGTCGGCACGTTCTCCACACGCTCAATCACCAGCTCGGCCAACTGCGGGGCGTCGCCGTTGAACTCCAAGGTGAGTTTGTCGTCCCAATTCAGCTTGCCACGCTCACGGGCTTTGATGCGGACATCCTCCTTGTCCGAGATGTGGGTGTTGCGCTTGTTGATAACAAAGACGCACGCTTGGGTCTCGCCCTTTTTGGTGGCCACATTCTCGAAGAAGAGGCGGCGTGACTCGCCACGCACGGTGGTCATGCCGGCCACCCGCTTGTTGCCCACTACGGCCGTAACACGGTAGTTGCCATCGGGCACAGCCACCGAGAAGAAGAAGGGGACATTCGATTTGCCGTCGGGCGAGGCCACAAAATCGTAACCGTAGCCCGAAGCCTCGGTGAAGCGGTCGGCGGGGGTGATTTTGGTGTAACCCTCCTTGGCCTTCTTGCTCGTCGTAAAGTCGAAACGATAGGTCTGAGCCTCGACACTCGGCGCAAGGAGTGCGGCCAGGAGCAGTAAAACAAGCTTTCTCATACGTCTTAAGTTTTAGATTTATTTTCGGTTTTCGTTCGTGTTTTCGTTTCGTTGGATTTGGTTATGCTAAAGTACGCCTTTTTTTGAAGAATCTCAATAGATACCTATACATATAAATGGAATTTTGTACATAAAAAAGGCGACATGGAGTGCAGTTATGTACGATTTTGCATTAAACTTACCAATCTTTACAAAAAAAATGGGTATCTTCGGTTTACCTTTGTATTATGAAAATGCGCCTTATGACTATCGTAAAGAGATTTTTTGTTTTGCTGCTCTCGTGGGTGGCGGTTTCTGCGGTGAGTTGCACCGAGGAACCGGCCTATCTGTTCTCGTATTTTACGGGCAACAGCCGTGACGGATTGCACCTGGCGTATAGTCTGGATGGCAAAGAGTGGTTGCCGCTCAACAACGGCCAATCGCTCTTGACCCCTGCGGTCGGTAAGGATTGCCTGATGCGTGACCCGAGCATCTGCCTCTCGCCCGACGGCACCTTCCACCTGGTGTGGACCTCGAGTTGGACCGACCGCATCATCGGTTACGCCTCCTCGAAGGATTTGATTCATTGGAGTGAGCAGCGTGCCATCCCCGTGATGATGCACGAGCCGACAGCCCACAACTGCTGGGCCCCCGAACTCTTCTACGACGCTCCGTCGCAGACCTACTACATCCTGTGGGCCACCACCATTCCGGGTCGCCACAGCGAGGTGCCGGTCATCGAGAGTGAGCAGGGGCTGAATCACCGTATTTATTACACCACAACCCAAGATTTTGAGACCTTCGCCGAGACCAAGATCTTCTTCAACCCCGACTTCAGCGTCATCGATGCCGCCATCGTTCGCTGCCCCGATGAGGAGGATCTGCTGATGGTCGTAAAGAACGAGAACTCGCTGCCGGCCGAGAAGAATCTGCGCATCACCCGCACCCGCCGCATCGAGGAGGGCTTTCCTACCACCGTGTCGCCCTCTATCACGGGCGATTATTGGTGCGAGGGGCCTGCACCGCTCTTTGTGGGTGATGACCTATATATCTATTTCGATAAGTACCGCAACCACCAATACGGGGCAGTGGTGAGCCACGACGGCGGCCACACCTGGGAGGATGTCTCCGACGAGGTGCACTTCCCCGAGGGCATCCGCCACGGTACCGCCTTCCGAGTGCCGCGAAAGGTGCTCGACAACCTGCTCCGCCTAACCACCACCGAAAACCAATAACCTGACCTAACCAACCTATGAAACGACAACTACTTGCCTTATTGTTCACCTGTGCCTTTGTGGGTGGTCTTTTCGCTCAACCTTGGTTTAAGGATCGCGATTTGACCTTGACGGGTGTCTATTACTATCCCGAACATTGGGCCGAGAGCCAGTGGGAGCGTGACATCAAGCAGATTCACGACCTGGGCTTCGAATTTATTCACTTTGCCGAGTTTGCCTGGGCGCAACTCGAGCCCGAGGAGGGTCGCTACGACTTTGCTTGGCTGGATCGAGCCGTGGCGCTGGCTGCCAAGTACGATTTGAAGGTCATTATGTGTACCTCGACCGCCACGCCGCCCGTCTGGTTGAGCCGAAAATATCCCGAGATTCTGATTCGCAACGAGCAGGGTATCGCCCTCGATCACGGTGCACGTCAGCACGCCTCGTTCGCTTCGCCCCTCTACCGTGAGTTGGCCTATAAGATGATTGAAAAGTTGGCCCAACACTACGGCAACGACCCCCGCATCATCGGCTGGCAGCTCGACAACGAGCCCGCCGTACAGTTCGACTACAATCCGAAGGCCGAGCTGGGCTATCGTGAGTTCCTGCGCAAGAAGTACAACAACGACATCCAGGCCCTGAATGCCGCCTGGGGTACCTCGTTCTGGAGCGAGGTCTATTCCTCGTTCGATGAGATTACTCTCCCCAAGCCGGCCCAGATGTTTATGAATCACCACCAGATTTTGGACTATCGTCGCTTTGCTGCGGCCCAGACCAACGAGTTTTTGGATGCCCAGTGCCTATTAATAAAGAAGTATGCCAAGAATCAGTGGGTGACCACCAACTACATCCCCAACTACGAGGAGGGTCACATTGGCGGCAGCCCCACCTTCGATTTCCAGTGCTATACCCGCTATATGGTTTATGGTGACAACGAGGGCATCGGCCGTCGTGGTTATCGTGTGGGTAATCCGCTGCGCATCGCCTGGGCCAACGACTTCTTCCGCCCCATTCAGGGAACGTATGGCGTGATGGAGTTGCAACCCGGTCAGGTGAATTGGGGTACGATCAACCCCCAGCCGCTGCCCGGTGCCGTGCGCCTGTGGCTGTGGAGCGTCTTTGCAGGCGGCAGCGACTTCATCTGCACCTACCGCTATCGTCAGCCCCTCTTCGGCACAGAGCAGTACCACTACGGCATTGTCGGCACGGATGGCGTGACCGTTACGCCCGGTGGCCGAGAGTATGCCCAATTTATGCAGGAGATTAAGTCGTTGCGTGGTCGTGTGGCCGAGCGAGAGGCAAAACCTGCCGATTATGCGGCCCGCCGTACGGCCATCCTCTTCAACCACGAAAATTCGTGGAGCATCGAGCGTCAGAAGCAGAATCAGACCTGGAACACGCTGGGTCACATCGAGAAGTATTACCGTACCCTCAAATCGTTTGGTGCCCCCGTCGATTTCATCACCGAGCAGAAAAATTTTGCAGACTATCCCGTGATGATTGTTCCCGCCTATCAGTTGGCCGATCCCCAGTTGGTGGAGCGTTGGACGAAGTATGTCAAGGAGGGTGGTCACCTGGTTTTGACCTGCCGCACGGCCCACAAAGACCGCTACGGTCGTCTGCCCGAGATCCCCTTCGGCTCGTGGATTAACTCGCTGACGGGTAACGAGATGGAGTTCTACGATTTGCTGCTTCCCGAGGAGCCCGGTGTGGTGAAGATGGGCGACAAAGCGTATCGTTGGAACACCTGGGGCGAGATTCTCCTCCCCGGCCGAGGCGTTGAGGTATGGGCCACCTATGCCGAGGAGTTCTACGAGGGCAAACCTGCTGTCACGACCCGCAAGTTGGGCCGAGGCACGGTGACCTACGTAGGTGTCGATAGCTCGGATGGGTCGTTGGAGCGTGACGTGCTGAAACGCCTCTATGCCCAACTCGACATCGAGGTGATGGACCTGCCGTATGGCGTGACGATGGAGTACCGCAACGGGATGGGCATTGTGCTTAATTACAGCGACAAACCCTACCATTTCGACCTCCCCGCAGGGGCGAAACCCTTGATTGGCTCGGCCGAGATTCCCACCGCAGGGGTCTTTGTCTTTGCCATTGCCAAGTAACTGCTACACAAACCGACTACTACCTTAAAACGACCTGAATATGAAACGCTTACAACTCGTCATCGTGGCGCTTTTTGTCGCCCTCGGAGTGGATGCACAGCCTACGCAGCGCATCTACCTCAGTGGTACCGATGTGGAGCACCCCCGCACCTGGGATTTCTACTGCTCGGGCGGCCAGAACAGTGGCCGTTGGAGCACGATTGAGGTACCGAGTTGTTGGGAGTTGCAGGGCTATGGCGAATATACCTATGGCCGCTTCTACCGCACCAAGGGGCTGAAGCCGAGCACCGAGACGGGTCGTTACCGCACCACCTTCAAGGTGCCTCGTGGCGGCCACTACCGCCTGGTCTTCGAGGGCTCGATGACCGACACGCAGGTTTGGATCGACGGCAAGCAGGTCGGCGAGGTGCATCAGGGTGGTTTTACCGAGTTTTCGTACGATGTAACCCCCTACATTCGCCCCAATCGGGTGCAGAAGTTGGAGGTGCTGGTTCACAAGGAGTCTTCGAACGACAGCGTCAATGAGGCCGAGCGCCGAGCCGACTGGTGGTTGTTCGGCGGCATCTATCGCCCTGTATATATAGAGGTATTGCCCGAGGAGCATATCAGCCACGTGGCCATCGACGCCCGGGCCAACGGCGAGATTTATGCCGATGTCGAGACCAACTCGAAAGCGCAGGTACATCTGACCATTGATGGCAAAACAGTAGCCTACAACCCCGAGAAGGGGTGCTGGCTCTATCCCAACCCCAAGCAGTGGACTCCCGAGACGCCCCACCTCTATACGGCCACCTTTACGTTGGGCGAGTCGGGACATACCGTGTCGCACAAGATTGGTTTCCGTACGGTGGAGTTCCGCCCCTACGACGGCATCTACCTGAACGGTACCCGCCTGGTGGTGAAGGGCACCAACCGCCACTGCTTCCATCCCGAGACGGGCCGTGCCTTGAGTCCGGCGATGAGTCGTCAGGATGCGGAGCTGTTGAAACAGCTCAATATGAACGCCGTACGTTGCCATTACCCCTCGGATCGCCACTTCTTGGAGCTGTGCGACTCGATAGGCCTGCTCTACTTTGCCGAGCTGCCCGGTTGGCAGACCCGCTACGATAACCCGACGGCTGCCCGTATGGTCGAGGAGATGATTCGTCGTGATGTGAATTACCCCTCGGTCTATATCTGGAGCAACGGCAACGAGGGCGGTTGGAATCGCTCGATTGACCACCTCTTCCAGAAGTTGGACATCCAGAAGCGCAAGGTGGTCCACCCATGGAGCGACTTCGAACAGCTTGATACTCACCACTATCCCGCCTACCAGACGGGCGTCTATCGCCTGCACCAGGGTCAGAATGTCTTTATGCCCACCGAGTTCCTGCACGGTCGCTACGACAAGGGACAGGGTGCCGCCTTGGAGGATATGTGGTCGCATTGGTGCCGCTCGCCCCTCTTTGCCGGTGGCTACATCTGGGCCTATGTCGATGAGGCGGTGCGCCGTACCGACCTGCCGATGGGTGCCTCCGAGGGCAAACGCTTCGGCCAGCAGGGCTTTGATATAAAGGATTGCCTCTTGGATAGCGATGGCGGCCACGGTCCCGACGGCTGTATGGACCCCTATCGTCAGCCCGAGGCGAGCTTCTACACCATCCGTGAGGTGTGGAGCCCCATCTATATCGACCGCCTGCACATCACCCCCTCGTTCGATGGGCGTGTGCTGGTCGAGAACCGTTACCTCTTCACTCACCTCTCGGATTGTCGGATGGAGTACCGCTTGAAGAACCTGAAGGGTAATGTGTTGCAGTCGGGTAAGGTGACCCTTCCCGCCCTTGCCCCCAACGAGCGAGGTTATGCCCACTTCGAGGTGCCCGAGGAGTTCCGCAAGGCCGATGTGCTGGAGTTGGTGGCCTACGACCACCACGGCGTGGAGGTCTGCAACTGGACCGAGCCGATTCATCGTGCCGACGCACAGCCGATTGTGGCCAAGGGGAAGCGTAGCGTGAAGAGTATCACCTTCGATGAGCGTGGTATGTTCCATGTCGAGGGGTTGGTAGGTCCCTATCCCGTAGGTATGGAGGTGGCCGTACGCAGCCACACGCAGCGCACCGAGGCCGACGGCACGGTGGTTAATACCTTCCGCTACAAGGGTGGCATCGACAGCATCGTGTGGCGTCAAACCCCTGATGGTCTGCTCTATATGGATGCCGTAGTGCTCAACGACGAGCGTGGCCACGGCCTGTATCCCTTCCTTACCGACGAGAGCCAATGGACGGTGGGTCTGACCTTTGATTACCCCGAGGAGCGTGTCGATAGCGTGCGTTGGGTGGGCCGAGGCCCCTACCGAGTCTGGAAGAACCGCCTGAAGGGACAGCAGTTTGGCGAGTGGGCGTTGGCCTACAACAATACCGTGACGGGCAACTACAACAGCCCTATGCCGCCCATCTATCCCGAGTTCAAGGGCTACCGCAGCGAGTTGCGTTGGATGGAGCTACTGCCCAAAGAGGGGGCTTCGTGGCGTGTCTATACCCTCAACGAGGAGATGTATCTGCGCCTCTTCACCCCCGAGGAGCCGATCGACCGCACCCCCGATGAGATGGGGGGCTTGCAGGAGACCTTGTCTCGCAAGCAGGAGCGCACGATGGTTCCCTTCCCCGCAGGCGATATTTCGTTCCTGCTCTCCATTCCGCCCATCCAGAGCTACAAACCTTTGGAGCAGCTCGGACCCGAGAGCCAACCCTATAATATTCGCATCAAGCCCGGTGACGATGGCTTCCGCATCCGACTGGTGTTCGACTTTACTGCCGAGGAGTAAAACAAGTTGATTATGAAAAGATTACTGCTTATACTGTTGCTTGGTTGTTCGTTCAACCTGATGGCCCAACAGCCTGTGTTGCACTACGATTTTCGTGGTGACAGCGGTCGTGTGGTGACCGATAAGAGCGGCTCGCACTTCGATGGCAAGCTGTGTGGCTCGGCCGTGTTGGACGGCGAGGGGCTCTATTTGGGCAACGAGGACGGCTACATCGATATGGGTGCTGCGGTAGGTGCCTGGTTGCAGGGGATGCGCCAATTTACCGTTGCCGTGCGCTACAAGGTCGATGCGGAGGCCTCGCTCAAGGGGCAGGGCTACTTCTTGTGGGCCTTCTCGACGCAGGAGGTAAATACCTTCACCGAGGGCCGCTACCACGCCTACAAACTCAACATTCAGCGTGCCGAGAACTCGGTGGGCGGTTGGCAGAACGAGACCCTGATGGACCTGGGTAAAGCCTCGACGAAGGGCGAGTGGCAGTATGTGGTCTATACGCAGAACGACAACGAAGGTCGTCTCTTCCTGAATGGCCGCCTGGTGGCCTTCAACAACGCGATGTTCACGATGAGCGAGAGTTTCCCGACCGAGGCTCCCCGCTACAACTGGTTGGGGCGTGCCCCCTTCAAGGGCGACTCCTATTTGAAGGGTACGCACCTCAGCGACGTGCGCCTTTACGATACGGCCCTCAGCGAAAAGGAGATTCGTCAGCTCTATAACGAGGTGCAGCAGAGCGATTTGAGCCGCTACAACTTTATGTACACGGGTCAGTCGAAAAACCGCCGCATCCACAAGGTGGTCGATGGCGAGATTGTCTGGCGTTACGACAACAAGACGGGACGTGGCGAGATCAGCGATGCCGTCTTGATGGACGATGGGCACATCCTCTTGGCCGATCAATACGGTATGGCCGAGTTGGACGAGGCAGGTAAGGAGCTGTGGCGTGTCGAGGTGCCGAAGGGCACGGAGGTACACACCATCCAGCCCATCGGAACGAAGTATGTGGTCTATGTGCTCAACGCCAAACCTGCCAAGGTGGTGGTGATGCGCCTCGACAATAAGAAAATTGTCCACGAGTTCGCATTGCCCTACGAAGAGAAGGGGAGCGTACACGGGCAGTTCCGCAATGCCCGCCTGACCCGTCAGGGTACGCTGCTGGTGTCGAATATGGCGATGGGCTTTGTGGCCGAATATACGGCCAAGGGCAAGGAGATCAACCGCTGGGAGCTGTTCGGCCCCTGGTCGGCCACCGAGTTGGAGAACGGCAACATCCTGATGGTGGGTCGCAAGGGCCCCATCAAGGAGATTCAGCGTGACGGTGTGGTGGTGTGGGAGACCAATACCACGAAGTTCGGTCTTCAGAATCCGCAGAAGGCCTACCGCTTGAAGAATGGCAACCTGGTGATTACCAATTGGTTTAACGAGTGGAACAAACGAGATGTCGCTACCTTCAACCCCCGCCGTGCCCCGTTGCAGATGATCGAGCTTACGCCCGACGAGCGGGTCGTGTGGGAGGTATCGTCGTGGAGCGGCGAGAAGAACCTCGGCCCTGCCACCACCTTCCAACTGTTGGATGAGCCGGTGGTGCGCTCGGCCTGCTACTTTGGAAAATACAAATAAAACAACCTATCTACTATGAAACGACTGATTTTACTCTCTGTAGCCCTCGTTGCTGCGATGGTTGCCACGGCACAGCCCCGTCTGTTCGTGCAGCCCAACCAGCCGCTGGGCGAGCCGGTGGGCATCCACGAGGGTCGTGTGGCCTGGATTCACAATCCGGGTGTCGCCACCTGGGATGGGCAGACCGGTTTTTGGGTCGAGGAGCGTTGGAACGACCAACAGAAGGCCGACGCCATGATGCGTCAGGCGGTGATGACCCTCTCCGGCAAGCGTTCGCCCAAGGCGGCCTGGAAGGCCCTCTTCAAAAACTTCAACCAGCGCCACGGCAAGGGCAGTGTGGGTTACAAGGAGGGCGAGAAGATTGCCATCAAACTCAATATGAATAACGCCATCACCCACCGTGAGACCATCGAGTTGAACTCGTCGCCCTATGTGACGCTGGCTCTGCTGCGTACGCTCATCAACGATGGCGGTGTACGCCAGGAGGATGTCATCGTCTGCGAGCCGAGCCGTGCCATTACGGACAGCATCTACAACCGCTGCCACCGTGAGTTCCCCGATGTGGTCTTCATCGACAACCTCGGCGGCGAGGGTCGCATCAAGTGCGAGTACTACCCCGAGCAGCTGAAATACTCGGTCGATAACGGCAAGATGGCCCGAGGGCTGGCCAAGTGCATCGTCGATGCCGACTACCTGATCAACTCGGCCCTGCTGAAGACCCACAAGGGTCCGGGTGTGACGCTGACGGCCAAGAACTGGTACGGTGCCACGGACATCAACCTTATGTGGCGAATGAATGCCCACAACGGCATCAGCCCCGACAAACGCCACGGTAAGCCGAGCTACAAGACGATGGTCGATTGGATCGGCCACAAGGATCTGGGCCAGAAATGTCTGCTGTTCCTCATCGACGGCACCTACGGCAGCCGCGACGTGAATGGTCCTCCGGCACCGAAGTGGCAGAAGGCCCCCTTCAACAACGAGTGGTGCTGCAGCATCATCGTTTCGCAGGACCCCTTGGCGTGTGACGTGGTGGGTATGGACCTTTTGATTCACGAGTGGCCCGAGTTCGGCAGCTTCAACTTCTGCGACGAGTACCTGCGTGAGGCGGCCACCATTCCCAACCCCGCTACGGGGGTGGTCTATGACCCCGAGCGAGACGGCCAACCGCTCACCGCACCGCTGGGACGGATGGAGCACGCCGACCAAAATCGCCGCTATACGACCCTTGATGTGGTCTATGTGAAGCAAGAATAGCCCCATTTTTTCGATAAAACGGAAAAAATGAGGGGTGAAACGGAAAAAAATGTAAAAAAATGCGAAAACTTGTGCAATTTTGCTTATCTTTACTTTACGAACCACCACTAAAGTGTGGAGAGGCAGAAGAACACAAACTTCGATAACTAACCTATTCACTAACTTAATAACTTTACGTATGAAAGACAGAACTTTTACCAGTCTGTTGATCCGTTTCTCAAAACGGATGTTCTTCGTCGCTTTGTTCGCCGTTCTGGCCGTTGCCGCCAGCGCACAAAGCAAGTCCGTCACGGGTACCGTGCTTGATAAGGCAGGGGAATCCGTTATTGGTGCAAGTGTCGTAGTCAAGGGCACGACCCAGGGTACGACCACCGGCATCGACGGTAAATTTACGCTCGCAAACGTTCCCGCAAACGGTACGTTGCAGGTGAGCTTCCTGGGTTACAAGACCGTTGAGGTGTCCGTAGCAGGTCGCACGGCAGTCGATGTAGTCCTGGAGGAGGATTCGGCACAACTCGATGAGGTTGTGGTTGTTGGTTACGGTGTGATGAAGAAGACCGACGTAACGGGTGCTGTGGCACGCGTGACGGCCGAGGATCTTACCAAGCGCCCCGTAAACAACGCATTTGAGGCTATGCAGGGTAAGGTTGCCGGTGTGGATATCACCTCGAGCGAGCGCCCCGGTACGCTGGGTAAGATTCGCATCCGTGGTGAGCGTTCGATCTCGGCTTCGTCGGACCCCCTCTATGTAGTGGACGGTGTGCCCCTGTCGGCAGGTGGTATCGAGACGATCAACCCGCACGACATCGAGTCGATCGACGTGTTGAAGGATGCCTCTTCGACCGCTATCTACGGTTCGCGCGGTGCCAACGGTGTTATCCTGGTAACCACGAAGCGTGGTAAGGCCGGTAAGTTGTCGCTCAACTACTCGGGTTCGGTAACGCTCGAGGAGCTGGTTGACAAGTCGCCTTCGATGACCGCCAGCGATTACATCACGTGGCGTCGTTGGGCTTACTACAACAGCAACGAGGAGCTCTATCCTCGCGGCGACCAGCCCAACTACGAGATGGACCAGAACTTCTTCTCGGGTGATGACTGGGCTTTGGCCAACATCAACAAGGGTTGGGTAAACGGCAAATGGGATGGTTCGAAGGTATCGAACACCGATTGGGCCGATATGGTAACCCAGACGGGTGTTACGCACGAGCACTCGATCAGCGGTAGTGGTGGTACCGAGACCATGCAGTCCTTCTTCTCGGTTGGTTATCTGAACAACGAGGGTACCCAGAAGGGTCAGGAGTACGAGCGCTACAACTTCGCTCTGTCGGTTGACCTGCAGGTGAAGCCTTGGTTCAAGATGGGTGGTTCGATCAACGGCTCGTGGTCGGTTCAGGACTACGGTTACTCGCGTACCGGTCAGTCGTCGAGCTCGGGTCCCGTCGATATCTACAACGCTGCGAAGGCACTGCCTCGCTACACGGTTCCCTACACCGCCGATGGCGACATCGTCACCAACCCCGGTGGTTCGACGACCAACGCTTACACCGTTATCGACGAGTGGAAGAAGTCGAAGGATAACCGTCAGACCTTCCGCGCACTGGGTAGCTTCTACGGCCAGTTCGATTTCGGTAAGATGTGGGCTCCGCTGGAGGGCTTGACCTACAAGCTGTCGTTCGGTCCCGACTTCCGTCACCACCGTCAGGGTATCTTCATCAGCAAGGATTCGGCTGTGAAGATGGGTTCGAAGAACTATGCAAGCCAGTCGACCAACCGCTACTTCGCTTGGACGCTGGACAACCAGATCAACTACAACCGTACGTTCGACAAGCACACTGTAGGTGTTACGTTGCTTCAGACCGCTTCGAAGCACAACAACGAGGGCGCACGTCAGAGCGCTAATGCCATCCCGAACGAGAAGTTCGAGTGGTTCAATATGAGCAGTGTGGATATCACCGATGCCGCTACCTATGGTGCAGGTATGGGTACCAGCCTGTCGGAGAACCAGCTGACCTCGTATATGGCTCGTGTAAACTACTCGTATGACAATCGTTACCTGTTGACCGTATCGGGTCGTTATGATGGTGCTTCGGTACTGGCTGAGGGTAACAAGTGGGCATTCTTCCCCTCGGCTGCCATTGGTTGGCGTATCGACCAGGAGTCGTTCATGAAGGATGTAAATTGGATCAACCAGTTGAAGCTCCGCGTGGGTATGGGTGCAACGGGTAACGCCGCTGTAGGTGCCTACCAGACGCTGGGTAACATTCAGTCGTTCTTCGTTCCCTTCGGTTCGACCATCGTTCCGGGTTATGCCACCAACGAGCCTTACTACACCAGTGGTAGCGTGAAGATGGCCAACAAGGAGCTGGGTTGGGAGATCACGACGCAGTACAACTACGGTATTGACTTCGACTTCTTCGACGGCCGCATCGGTGGTACGGTGGATGTTTACCACTCGAACACGGATGACCTGCTGCTCAATATGACGATTCCTACCCTGACCGGTTTCTCTTCGACGCTCGCCAACATTGGTAAGACCAAGAACTTCGGTGTGGATGTATCGTTGAACCTCGTTCCCGTTCAGACCAAGAACTTCGAGTGGATGTCGAACATCAACTTCGCTTACCAGAAGGACGAGATCGTAGAGCTGGCTAACGGCAAGCAGGACGATATCGGTAACAAGTGGTTCATCGGCGAGGCTATCAACCTGCACTTCGGTGTTGATAACGCCGGCCTGTGGCAGATTGGTGAGGAGGAGGAGATGGCCAAGTTCAATGCGAACGGCCACGACTTCGAGCCCGGTAAGGTGAAGCCCATCGACCAGAATGGTGACTACAAGATCAACGATGATGACCGTATCATCCTGGGTAACCAGAACCCGAACTTCGTATTGGGTTGGTCGAATACCTTTAATTATAAGGGTATCGAGCTGGGTATCGAGCTTTACGGCCGCTTCGGTTATATGGTAAGCGCCGGTGGTGAGGGTCAGCTGGGTATGTACAACCAGCGTGAGATCGACTACTGGACTCCCGACAATCCGGGTGCCGAGTACCAGAAGCCTATCTACAGCCAGGCCGGTGGTGACCAGTATTCGAACCTGTTGGCTATGCGTGATGCTTCGTTCCTGAAGATTCGCAACATCTCGCTGGGTTACAACTTCTCGCCGAAGATCCTGAAGAAGATCGGTATCAGCTCGCTGAAGGTTTATGCACAGGCACGCAACCTGGGTAACATCTACTCGTCGGTTGATTTCATGGATCTGGATACGGGTACGACCTTCTACAACCGCGGTTATACGTTCGGTCTGCAGATCGGTTTCTAATTGTGGATGAACAGATCGGATTCTCAAAAAATACTTAAAACTGCTTAAATATGAAAAATATCAGAAATAAGTTCATCGCATCTCTGCTGGCCGTTGCTATGATTACCGGCTTCAGCTCGTGTAGCGAGAGCTTCCTCGATGAGGAGAACAAGGGGTCGTATCAGACCGACTATTTCGAGACTTCGCAGGGTATCCAGGACCTGGCTACGGCCCTCTA
The DNA here is from genome assembly GCA_937889065.1 of uncultured Alistipes sp. Lineage (GTDB taxonomy): Bacteria > Bacteroidota > Bacteroidia > Bacteroidales > Rikenellaceae > Alistipes. Next base: position 10,935 of record CALAQA010000129.1, on the reverse strand, counting down.
TGGTAACATTCGTTGGCACTTTGGCTACGAGTGGGCCTATGGTATCACCCTCTACGGTACCGACGAGTTCACCAACGGCGCCGACCTTACGGCCGAGCCTTGGAACACCTACGACAGCCGTCTGAGCTCGCTGAACTGCGAGCCCGCCAACGGTGCTGCCAACAAGAACTGCCCTCCCGTTTCGGGTCTGTGGGATCAGATGTACTACGGTATTTCGTCGGCTAACCTTGTAATCGCTTCGGCTGACAAGGTTGAGGACGCAAAGATTCGTCAGAACTGCCTCGGTGAGGCTCACTTCCTGCGTGGTTACAACTACTACCGTCTGTTCGCTCAGTATGGTGGTGTGATTCTGCAGTTGGAGCCCGTTGTAGGTGTAGTTAAGACCTTCGAGCGCTCGAGCGCCGAGGCTACCCTGAATCAGGTGATTGCCGACTTTGAGAAGGCTTACGAGTTGCTGCCCACCGATCGTTGGCGTGGTACCGGTTCGTGGACCAAGTACACGGCCGCTCACTTCCTGGCCAAGGCCCTGCTGTATCGTCAGTCGGAGCGTTGCGCCGATTGGAACTCGGCTTATCCCGCTTCGGAGGATCTGTCGAAGGCCATTCAGCTTTGCGACGAGGTAATCGCCGCTTGCCCGCTGGAGCCCGATTACAACAACCTCTACTCGATTTGGACCGGTATCGATTGCAAGGCTGAGGAGTCGATGGAGATTCTGATGTCGTGCCAGCACACCGCTTCGAACGCAGGTCGTTTCGGTAACCGTACCTACAACTACTTCAACCCGCAGTTCTCGAACTTCTCGGGTGGTTGGGTACAGCGTGGTCAGTACATCGGTGGTATGGACTTCCAGCGCTGCCGTCCTACGGAGTACGCTTACTCGATCTTCGATAACGTGAACGATGCCCGTATGTGGAAGACCTTCAAGACTGTTTACGGTCTGAACAACGAGCAGAGCAAGCCCGCTGATGTCGTTGCTTTGCACGGTATCACCGAGGATCAGGTTCCTGCCCTGGGTGACCACGGTATCATCTTCATTCTGAACAAGAAGGATGACGCTCGCTTCCGCGATGGCAATGAGTCGGACTTCGGTACGGTAGGTCGTGGTGCTATTGCTCACACCTTCGTTCACCCCGAGACCGGCAAGTGGGTTCCCAACGCATTCCCCGTATTCGCCGGTGGTAAGTATGTAATGAACACCTTTGGTGTGAACGGTAACCCCGCCCAGTCGAACGTATTCTGCGGTATCAACAAGACCGACGACGGTTCGCGTACGGCTGAGAAGGGTGATGCCCACCGTGACGTGATTATGGCTCGTACGGGTGAGACCTACCTGATCAAGGCTGAGGCTCAGGTTCGTGCCGGTAGCTATGCTGAGGCTATTGCTACGGTGAACCAGCTGCGTGCTCGTGGTCAGTGGAAGGACGGCGAGGATCGTGAGTACTACACCGACGGTTCGATGGCATTTGCCGTATCGGCCGGTGGTGATTCGGACAACTCGACGCTGAATGCATCGCTGGGTAAGTGTAAGTTCTTCAACGCTGAGGGTAAGCAGGAGAAGATGACCAACGCCAAGGCATTTGAGTACTCGTTCATCCAGAAGAACACCTACTACCTCTCGACCGGTATCGAGCGCACGACGGCCGCTTCGAACCTGCAGATTGCAGGTCCTTCGCAGCTGCCCGCCGAGGACGAGGCTATCCTGTCGGCTCTGGGTGTTTCGGGTGAGAAGGATCGTCTGATCAACTTCATCCTCAACGAGCGTACCCGCGAGATGCTGGGTGAGTGGAACCGTTGGGAGGAGCTGAGCCGTACGAAGACCCTCGTACAGCGTGCCAAGCTCTTCAACCCCGAGGCCGCTCCTAACGTATCGGAGAAGCACCTGCTTCGTCCCATTCCGCAGACCTTCCTCGATCAGCTCCAGCACGCTGACGGTACCAACCTGACGGATGCCGAGAAGGATGCTATGCAGAACCCGGGCTACTAGTAGATAGCTACCGTTAAATGAACGATGGGCCTGCCTAACCCTGGTTAGACAGGCCCATTTTTATACGAAAACAAACATTTCAGATGAAAAAACTTCTTTTTGCACTTCTCTTTGCTGCGCTTTTGACGGCGGTGGGTTGCAATCGCTCGAGTGTGGTGCGCTACGAACTTGTTGATGGCGACCCTAAGGTTGATTACATCGAGTTTTTGAACGATTCCGTGTGTCGCTATGTGGCTCCCGGCCCCATCACCCTCGTAAGCCCCTATACGGTGGAGGGTGAGGTTCTGACGGTCCACATCAACGGGATGATTAATGCCAACCTGTACCAATTCGAGAAGAATCAGTTGGTGGGCGAAGCTCCCTTCTTCGAAGGCGTGTGGAAGAAGAAATAGAGGGTTTGTTCCTCTCTGATAAAGGGCTGCCGAACTTTCGTTCGGCGGCCCTTTTTGTCTTCCTACCCCCCCAACCACAAACGAAACGGGCATCCGCCCTGTGCAGATGCCCGTTTCCAATAAACCTAAACCAATTATTAACCTATGGTCCCGTCGTCGGACCTTCTTAAACCTAAAATTAACACTTAATCTCTCTTATCTCTTTTCTATTGTTTATTGCAGCTTATAGACCTCCGAGCCGGCCAGCAGGAAGCAACCTGCACCGAAATCCTCGAAGTCGATTACCTTGTCGTAGGTGACGGGCTGGCTGTCCTTCGGCTCCTTGCCCGTGCCCTGCACGTAACCCAGGAAACCATTGGGATGCACCGCCTCCTTGACCATCGCATTCCACGCCTTCAGCAGCACGGGGAGGTACTCCTTACGATCCAGAATGCCCTTTCTTACGCCCCAGGCCATACCATAGACGAAGAGCGAGGTGCCGCTGGTCTCCTTGCCGCCGTAGTTCGACTCGTCGTGCATACTTACGTTCCAGTAACCATCCTTGCGCTGGCAATCCTTGATGGCCTTGCTCATCGCCACAAAGTCGTTCAGGTAGTCCGCACGATGCTTCTCGTCGGCAGGAATCTCCTCCAAAACACGTACCAACGCAGCGTAAACCCATCCGTTGCCACGGCTCCAGTAGCAGTTCTTGCCGTTCGGCTCCTTGTAGGGAGGGTCGAAGTCGTGGTCACGCCACCACAGCCCCTCTTTTTGGTTGTACATACCCTTCTCGCCGTGTGTGTTTCGGGTGTAGGCATACATATCCCACATCTTGTCGTAGTATTTCGTCTCGCCGGTCAGGGTACCCATCTTGGCAAATACGGGCATACCCATCTGAATGGCATCGATCCACCACCAATCGTTCACCTGCGGCGTATTGACCAGCATATCGAGGTTGGCTCGCACCTTGCGGATGCGCTCGGGATCGGGGCAGATGCGGTAGAGGTCGATGTAGGTCTGACCTGCGCAATAGTCGTCGGCATTGCGGGTCACGGTGCCGTTGCGGTAACCCCACTCGTGGTAGTTGGCCCAATCAACGGCATACTTATAATAATCGTCGCGCGGGTAGATCGAGTAGAGGGCCATCAACCCCTCGTAATAGACGCCACGGGTCCAGATGTTGCTGGGGCGGGTGACATTTTTGACAAACGACGGGGTACGATAGTCGGCATACTTCTTCATAAAGTAGCCGTTCACCTTAATCATCGCTTGCAGGGTCTCTTTCTTATCGGGCAGCTCTTGTGCGGTTGCAAAGCCGAAGCCCAAAGCCATAAAGAGGAGCGACAGAATTACCTTTGTTTTCATGATGTGGTTAGCGTTTTAAGGTTATTACAAAATTAAGTTCAAACTTGTTCTATTCCAATGGAAAAGCGTACAACTTCCTTGATTATAATGCATATCGGTGCATTATGGGTTGATTTTTACTCTTCGGTGCCCTCCGAGGGGGTCTCTTCGCCCTCTTCGCGGCCACGCACATAGGCCGAGGGCGAGACGCCGAATTGACGCTTGAAACACTTGCTGAAGTAGAAGGGGTCGTTGATGCCGACCTGGTACGACACCTCGGCCACCTTGTAGCGATTCTCACGCAGCAATTCGGCCGCCTTCTTCATACGCACGATGCGGATGTACTCGTTAGGGGCGTAGCCCGTCACGCCTCGGGTCTTGCGGTAGAAGATCGTGCGACCCAACCCCATCATCGAGGCAAACTCGTCGATGGTGAACTCGGCATTGCCAATCTGCTGCTCCATAATGCGTTGCAACTTGTCGGCAAACTCCTTGTCTTTGTCCGAGGTGCAGATGGCGGGGCGCATCATATTGGGGTCGTGCGAGAACTTCTCGCGCAGCTTTTCGCGCTGTTCGATGAGCTTGAAGGCGCGCGTCAGAAGCAACTTCAGACTGAATGGCTTGGTGATAAACGAGTCGGCTCCCGATTCGACGGCATTCAGGTGGCTCTCGGGCGAACTCATCGCCGTGAGCAGAATGATGGGGATGTGGCTCGTGTCAAAGTCGTTCTTGAGCTTGCGGGTCACCTCGAAACCGGTCATTCCGGGCATCAGTACATCGCAGATAATCAGGTCGGCATCGTAGGTGCGGGCACGCTCCAATCCCGACGGGCCGTCCGAAGCGGTCTCGACCTCGAAGTATTGGCCCACCTCCTCCTCCAAAAGGGCACGCACATCGTTATCATCCTCGATGATAAGCACCTTGCGGGTATTGAGTGGCTCGGTGGGAAGTACCAATTCGGCCTCCTCCTCTTCGCCGCTTGGCTCGGTCGAGTGGGGCGCTGAAAGCTCCTCCTTTTGCAGCAGGGCGTTGTGGACGACCAGAAAATCCGTCTCCTCGTAGAGCGACGTGTCGGTGGGCAGCGTGACCGTGAAGATCGAGCCGCCGCCCTCGTTCTCTCGGAAGGTAATCGTACCCTTGTGGACATTGACAAGCTCGTGCGTCAGATGCAGACCCACTCCTACGCTGCTGCCCGAGAAACTACTCTGCATAAAGCGTTTGAAGAGTTCGTGCTGCTTCTCTTTGGGAATACCCACACCCGTATCCGAGACGGTGATGATGAGCTGCTTCGAGGGTTCGTTTACCTCGACCGAGAAGCAGACCGTACCGCCGTTGGGGGTGTATTTGAAGGCGTTGGAGAGCAGGTTGTAGGTGATTTTATCCACATACCCCTTGTCGATATACATCTTATAGGAGGGCTTCGAGGGGAGGAACCTGAAGTCCATTCGCTGCGACTCGGCTGCATCGTTGAAGCTGAGGAAGATTTCGTAGAGGAAGGCCACCACATCGGTCTGTTCCAACGAGAGGGCCAACTTGTTGTTCTGCATCTTGCGGAACTCCAACAGCTGGTTAATCAGGCGCAGCAGACGATTCGTGCTCTTCTCCATCACCTTCACCGAGTCGGTCATCTCCTTGGGGACCTTGCCTCGGCGCTGAATCTTCTCCAATGCCCCCTGAATCAGAGTCAGCGGGGTGCGGAACTCGTGCGAGATGTTGGTGAAGAAGACCAACTTATACTCCGTCAGCTGCTTTTCGACTTCGATACGGTTGCGCAGCGTGTTGAAGTTCTGCATCAGGCGGAAGGCAAAGTAGAGGATGGCCCCAATGAGGAGCGCATAGATCAAGAATGCCCACGTCGTCTTCCAGAAGGGGGGCACGATGACAATTTTCAGCACCGCCTCCTCGTCGTTCCAGTGGCCCACACGGTTGCAGGCCTTGACACGCAGCAGGTAGCTTCCGGGCGAGAGGTTTTTGTAGGCGGCAAAGTTTAGCGACGAGGGGGCACTCCACTCCTTGTCGTAGTTGTCCAACCGATAGGTGTACTTGGTGCTGTTGTCGGCCGAGTAGTCGAAGATGGAGAAGTCGATGACAAACGAATTTTGGAAGTGCTTTAACTTCAATTCGTTGGTGTAGATGAGCGAGCGGTCGAGCGGCGAGTCGGCATCGCCCGTGCGTACCGAAATGCCGTCGATGCGCAGGGTCGTGAAGGCTACCTCGGGGGTATCGGTCGAGTGGTTGATAATCTCGGTGGGCGAGATGACCACCAAACCGTGATTCGTGCCAAAAATCAGTTTGCCCTCCTGGCTGATCCCCCAGCTGTTCTCGCCATAGACGTTGCCCAGCGCCGAGGAGGAGAAGAAGAAGTTCTCGAAGGCGTGGGTTGTGGGGTTGAAGCGGGAGATACCATATTCGGTGGCAATCCACAACATCCCGTCGTCATCCTCCACAATCGACTGCACCATATTGTTCACCAGACCGTCGTTGCTGTCGAAGTGTGTGAATGTCAGATGGTTGTAGTCGCCCTCGGGGGCACACATACTGAATCCCTTGCCCGTGGCACCCATCCAGATGCGTCCCTTGTGGTCGGCGTAGATACATTTGATTTCGTTGCTGCGCAACGTGCCGTTCGAGGTGCTGAAGTGTTGGTAGTTGGTGGCATCGGCGATGAGCGAATCGGGGTGGAAGACAAAGAGACCGCCACTCGTGCCGACCCACATACGGCCGTTGCTATCCTCCTCGATGACACGGATTTGGCTCTCGGTGTTCGAGCCATTCAGGAAGCGGCGGAAAGTGTAGCCGTTTGCCTCTTTGGTGGCCAGGTTCAGACCGCCGCCAAAAGTGCCGACCCACATTCGGTTTGCTCGGTCACGATGGAGTGTAAAGATGCTGTTGTTGCCTATCGAGGCGGGATTGTCGGAATCGTAGGTGTACCACTTGCCGTCGATGTTGAGGCCGTTGTTTCGGCTGCCCAACCAGATGCTGCCATCCTCGCCTTCGGCCGTGGCGTAGATGTTGGCATCGAAGTAGCGACGACCCTCGATTTTGCTCAACGAGGCATCGTAGGTGTAGAGGCCGCCACGACGGGTGCCGACCCAAATTTTTCCATCCTCCATCCGCTGAATCATACGTACGGTATTCGAGCGGTCGGAGCGGCTCTCATCCTCGGGGAAGATGCGGTGGGCACCCTCGTTGAGAATCGTGAGGCGCGAAATGCCGGCATACTCCGAGCTGACCCAGATGCCTCCTGCGCTATCCTCCATGATGAATTGCAGGAAGTTCGAGGCAATCAGGTTCGGCCGCTCGATGTCGTGGGTGAAATGTTGCAGCTCCTCGGTCGTAAGGTCGTAGGCAAACAGACCGTTGCCGTAGGTCGAAATCCAGATGATGTCGCGCGAGTCGTGCACGAAGTTGTACCGCTCCTCGTCGATGTAATTGACCTTCTCGGCGGGCATCAGTTGCAGCTGCTTGATTTGGCCCGTCTCGGCATTTACATACCACACGGCTCCCGTTTGGTTGTGGACCCAGAAGTTGCCACGGTTGTCGCTCTGCACCTGACCTTTGGCGATTTGCAGGTCGGCATAGCGGCGCAGATGGTGGCTCGAAAAATCGAACAGGTAGCTTCCTCGGCCGGTGAAAATCGCCCAATTCTCTTTCAGGCGCATCGCTCCGTAGATGTTTACGGTGGTGCGGCCATCACTGATGCGGCAGACGATACGCTCCGGCTCATTGGCACGCTTCAGGCCGACCTCGCCATCCCACGACAGAAAATAGAGGTCGTCGCCGTGGGGGGTGATGCGGCAGGCGTTGTGCCCCTCGAAGAGGGTGGTGGTGGTCTGCTCATCGACCAGGGCCACCCCTCGGTCGGTACCAATCCAGATGCGATGTTGCTTATCCTCAAAGATATAGGAGACACGGTCCGACGGCAGGTTGCCCAACTCCTTTTTATAGACCACCGAACGGAACTCGCCGTCGGCATAGGTCACCTTGCGGCAGCCGTTGCCCTTGTGCCAGAGCCACATATTGCCCTGCGTGTCGGTCATTCGGTGGCTGTAACGCTGTGTGTGTTCGCCACAGCCCGTGAAATCGACAAAGCACTCCCGCTTCAAATCGAAACAGCTGACCACATCGGCAAGGGTGAAGACCCACAAAAAGCCATTCTCGTCCTCCTCGATGCTCCAGATGCGGTGGTCGTTGAGCGAAACCTGCTCCTCTTCGTCGGGGCGATACGTAACGAACGTGTTGCCGTCGTAGCGGCTCAGGCCGTTCATCGTGCCCATCCAGATGAAACCTTTGCTGTCTTGATAGATGTAGCGCACCGAGTTGTTTGCAATGCCGTCGTCGGTGGTCATCAGCGTGGCTTGCACATCGACCGAGGCCGAGGCCGCAAGGCTGAGAAGTAGAAAAATCAGCGTTATAAACGTAAGGCGTACCTTTATCATATTCAAAAGTGTTTTATGAATGTAAAGATACAAAAAAAAGTGTATCGGAGAGACCCTCCGATACACTTTTTTGACCCTTTTTCACCTTAGTCCATATGGAAAACCTCGGGCAGAGGAATCGATACGGGCGAGTTGTCCTCGTTTACCTCCATAATGTCGGCCATATAGTCCCACCAGCGCTGCACGATGGGGTTGGTGCCCATATCCTGCGAGCCGGCTTCGCCCTTGGTCTTCTGGCAGGCAAAGAGGATGTTGGTCTCCTTGTCCCAGTAGATCGAGTAGTCATAGACGCCCCCGTCCGAGAGCAGCTGCTTCAATTCGGGCCAGATGGCGTTGTGACGCTTCTCGTACTCCTCCTCGCAACCGGGCTTCAAAAACATCTTGAATGCTTCACGTTTCATATTAGTTCGTTTTTAGGTTGTTGGTTTCTCTCTATGATTATTCTGCCTCCTACATCTCGACGTGGAAGATGGGGCGGTCGGTCTGCTGCTCGGTGCGGTAGAACTGGATGGCGCTGTCGTTCATCTTCGGGTGCTCGTTTTTGAGCATCTTGATCATCTCGGCACCTGCCCATACCACCGGACCATAGCCGTGAGCGGCATAGACATTCACGGGGCGGTAGTAGTAGAAGGCCGGATCGAAGGCCATACCCGTACCTACGCAGGTGTTTTCGACCTGACCTTCGGCGTTGATTTGGGTCGTCACGCCGTGCCAACCCAGCTGGGCCACAGGACCATAGGCCATTGCGTCGATCCAGCCCTTGTTGATGGCGTGGGCAATGCAATAGACATAGATGGCCGTAGCCGAGGTCTCCAGGTACGAATCGTTGCGGTCCAGCAGCTGGTGCCACAGGCCCTCGCCACTCTGGCAGGCAGCCAAGCCACGCACGTGCTCACGGAACAACTCCAGAATCTCGGCACGACCCGGGTAGTTCTCGGGCAGCACGTCGAGCACCTCGCACATCGTCAGCAGTGCCCAACCGTTGGCACGACCCCAATGGAAGGCGGGGTGGTCACCCATCCCCTCGACCCATCCGTGGCGGAAGAGCTTCTTCTCGGGAACCCACATACGCTCGGCAAACTGCAATACCTGGCGTACCGTCTCCTTCAGACACTCCTGCTGCTTCTCGCCGGCCAGATTCGAGTACCAGGCGATGGGCGGAATACCCATAAACATATCGTCGAGCCAGAGGGTGTTGTACTGCGGGCGGGTGCGGGCAAAGGTGCCGTCCGACAGGCGGTACTCCTTGTTGAGGATGAAGTCCATGTAGTTCTCAATCAGGGGCATCAGCTCCAGCGAGTTGTCCTTCATCTGTGCCTTGACCATTGCTGCACACACGGCACCGGCATCGTCCAGGGCGTGGGGATCCAAAATCTGACGCATCTGCGGGTCGATCTTCTCGCCTGCCTCCATCAGCTTGCGGTAGTGCGGTGCTACGGCTGCGAGGAACTTGAGGCGGTCGGCCACATAGTTGTAGTAGGCTTCATCGCCCGTCGCCTCGGCAGCGGTCAGCATGGCCGAGTAGGTCACACCCCATTCGTAGCTGGCCAGACGGTAGGCACCACGCTCGAGCTGGGCGTCGGCATCAATCTTCGTGAAGTCGGTAATCTCCTCGCCGGTTGTCTTGCTGACCACACGGGTCGGGGTGCTCTTCTCGAGGTAGTGGAGCACACGATCCAGGTCGGCCTTGATCTCCTCGACGGTCAGCGGACCGTAGGGGGTATTGTAGGCGGGCTGGAGCAGGTGCAACGGCGTGTTCGAGTCGTTCTGCACCTCTTGTTTGGGTTCAACACACGACCACATGCCGAGCAGCAACAGCAGGGCGGTCGAAAGACAGATGGGTTTGAGTTTCATAGTGTTAGTGTTTATTTGTTTTGAAATTTGTAACCACGGAAGATGCCCTCCTTCAAATCGGGTCCGAAGTAGAAACCGGGCTGGGTGGGCTGGTTGTAGGCCACGTTTTGGGTGGCGATGCTGATGCGATAGACGGGATCCTCGAGGAAGGTGTGGAAACGATACTCGGTCGGGATGCGACTTACGTACAGACGAAGCGACGAGTTGTCCTCGGTCGGCAGCAGCACCTCCTCACGCCAGTCGCCCACCAGGTCGCCCTGCACGCAGGGGTTGGCCTTGGTGCCGTTGATGGATTGTGCCCCCTCGAAGATCATAATTGGGCGGCAGATGTCCTCCTCCCAATCGTATTTCGTGACACGGTTGCGGTCGAGCAGCTCACGCAGCAGGTCACCGTCCCACCAAAGACCCATATTGACCGAGAAGCTCTCGATCGAGGGGCGAATCACCTCGCCTCGGATGTTGAGGATGCCCTTCGTGTCGAGCGACCACATCTCCATACCCGGATTGCGGGGATCGACATCGGCCGCCATACAGCGACCCACATCCATCTTGCTCTTGACCTGGAACAGTACCTCGCCCGTGGCGGCATCGCGGAACGAAGAGCCGTCACGATGATTCTCGTGGCAATCCCACACCTGCAACCCCTGCATGTCGGGGGCGAACTGCATCAGATGCATCGCATCGCCGTGGCCCATGCGGGTCGAGTAGAGCCCCTCGCCATTGTGGTCGATGGCACACGAGCCGTAGATAATCTCGTCACAGCCGTCACCATCCACGTCGCCTACGCGCAGGTTGTGGTTGCCCTGTCCGGCATAGGCCTCACAGCCGGGGTTGTTGCTGTCGAAGATCCAGCGCTCCTTGAGCTCCTTGCCATCCCAATCGAAGGCGGCCAGGACAGCACGCGTATAGTAGCCGCGGCACATCACCACGCTCGGGTGTACAC
>CALAQA010000128.1:0-12253 GCA_937889065.1 uncultured Alistipes sp. | reverse complement strand
GAATGGTTTGTGGAGCTGCTCCAAAAATTCTGGAAAGAGGGGGAAAAAAATCCAAAAATGTAGAATTCGAGGCCACAACCGATGTGATGGCTACCTTTCTCCTGCTCGCTATATTTGTGTTAGGCACATAAAACTCTAATCTACATAAACAACTAAAAACGAATCCTATGAAACGTGTTGCCTTATTTATCGTAATGTCGCTGACATATTTCATTGCTTCAGCACAATCTGACGTCACTAAATTTTTGGGAATTCCAGTTGATGGTACAAAGTCCCAGATGATTGCAAAACTGAAAGAGAAAGGTTTTACTAGCACTATATTTGATTCCGAAGTTCTTGAAGGTGAATTTAACGGACACGATGTCCACGTATATGTCGTCACCAATAATAATAAGGTGTATCGAATAATGCTTTCAGATAAAAACCTTTTAAGCGAAACCGATATTAAAATTCGTTTTAATAATCTATGCAAGCAGTTTGAAAACAACAGACGATATGCATCTGCTAATGATTACACAATACCTGAGTCTGAAGATATTGGTTACGAGATGATTGTAAACAAGAAACGTTACCAAGCCGTCTATTATCAAGCACCTGAAATACTACAGGATTCAACCAGAATTGCATCGGAGTTTACCAATTATATGAAAAAGCACTTAACTGCTCAACAAATAGAAAATCCTACTGAAGCAGATGCTGCTGAAATTCAAAAACTACTGATCAACTATACGGCAGATCTAATCTCCAAAAAAAGTGTTTGGTTTATGATATCGCAAAATCTCGGGAAATACTCGATTGCAATGTACTACGACAACGAATACAATAAAGCAAACGGAGAAGATTTATAACTTTAATAAGCACCACCCAGGGAGCGAAGCGACCAAGTCCCCCTTATCAAAGGGGGATTTAGAGGGATTGTAGGTATAAATTTCTATAATATAGCGATGGCATCGTTGCGGCTTTTGATAGCCATCGCAGATGGAAACAAAAAAGAGGCGTTTGAGAGAACAGAAATGTTCACAATCAAACGTCTCTTTTTGGTTGGTAACCGTTAAGGTTACTTCAAAAGCCGTCTCCTCCGCCTACTTCTCGATAAGCGAAATCGAACGCTGGATGAAATCCGTGAGGTGCTTGCCCTTCAGCATTCCGTTCGAGAGCAGGGCCAGGTCGATAAGCTGACGCACCAGGCTGTTCTCGGAGCCAATCTCGCGCAGGCGATTATCACGCTCATCACGCAACTCAACGACACGCTGCGAAAGGGTAGTGCGCATCTCCTTCTCCTCGGAGGTCAATTCCTCCTCCTTCTTGCCCTTCACGACCTCCTCGAAGCGGGCCTCCTCGGCCACAGCGGCGTCAATCTTCTTGCTGATACTCTTCAGCTTGTCGCCGTAGCTCTTCTCCACCTCCGAGAGGATGTTGATAACGAGCGGGTGGTTGCCGTTCACGGCCACCGTAAATTGGTCGGGCATCTGGCCGTAGAATTGGCTCATACCGCCGCCACCCATCTGGGCCATCTCCTTCATACGACGCATAAACTCGTTGTGGGTGATAACCACCGGAGCAGCATCGGCCGCCAACGGCTCGAAGGCCACACGGTACTGAATCTTCTCATCCTCGGGAAGCTGGCTCTCGAAGACGGGCGACAACAGCTCCTGCTGGGCCGTCGTGAGGGTCATCGTCAGCTGCTCCTCCTTCTGAATGAGCTTGTCCAATACGTCGCTATCGACACGCACAAAGCGCATCTTCTCGTTCTTCTGCTCAAACCAATTGATGTAGTGGTTGTCGAGCTGACCATTCAGCTCCAACACCTCGTAGCCCTTCTGGCGAGCGGCATCGACAAAGGTGTGCTTTTCGATCGGGTCATCGACATAGAGGAAGATCTGGTCGCCGTGCTTGTCGGTCTGCGCCTCCTTCGTCAGCTCAATAAACTCCTTGGGCGTGTAATACTTGCCCTCGGTGCTCTTCCACAGCATAAAGTCGGCAGCCTTCTCGGCAAATTTCTCGTCGGTGAGAATGCCATACTGAATAAAGACCTTCAAATCGTCCCACTTGTTCTCGTACTGCTCACGCTCGTTGCGGAAAATCTCGCCCAGACGCTCGGCCACCTTGCGGGTGATGTAGCTCGAAATTTTCTTTACGTTGGGGTCGCTCTGCAGGTAGCTGCGCGACACGTTGAGCGGAATATCGGGCGAGTCGATGACACCGTGCAGCAGGGTCAGGTACTCGGGAACGATGCCCTCGACCTGGTCCGTCACATAGACCTGGTTGCAGTAAAGCTGAATCTTGTTCTTCTGAATCTCGAAGTTGTTGCGAATCTTCGGGAAGTAGAGAATACCCGTCAGGTTGAAGGGGTAGTCGATATTCAGATGAATCCAGAACAAAGGCTCCTCGCTCATCGGGTAGAGGGCCTGGTAGAACGACTTGTACTGCTCGTCCGTAATCTCCGAGGGCTTCGAGGTCCACAGCGGTGCCACGTTGTTAATCACCTTGTCTTTGTCCGTATCGACATACTTGCCATCTTTCCACTCCTGCTCCTTGCCAAAGACAATCTCGACGGGCAGGAAGCGGCAATACTTCTTCAAAAGGCCCTCGATGGTGTGCGGCTCGGCATACTCTTTCATATCCTCCGAGAGGTGCAGCACAATCTCGGTGCCTCGCTCACGCTTCTCCGCAAGCTCCTCCATCTCGAACTCGGGCGTACCCGTGCAGCTCCAATGTACCGACGGAGCATCGTTTTGGTAGGACTGGGTGAAAATCTCAACACGATCCGAGACCATAAACGACGAGTAGAAGCCCAAACCAAAGTGGCCGATGATGGCCTGGTCCTTGTATTTGGCCATAAACTCCTCGGCACCCGAGAAGGCAATCTGGTTGATGTAGCGATCGACCTCCTCGGCCGTCATACCGATACCGTGATCCTTGACGGTGAGCGTGCGGGCTGCCGTATCGACCGATACCTCGACCTTCAAATCGCCCAGCTCGCCCTGCACCTCACCCTTCGATGAGAGGGTGCGGAGCTTCTGCGTGGCATCGACCGCATTCGAGATCAGCTCACGCAGGAAAATCTCGTGGTCCGAATAGAGGAATTTCTTAATCACCGGAAAGATGTTCTCGGTGGTTACTCCAATTTTTCCGTTTTTCATAGTTATATGGTTTTATTTTTGTTGTCGTTTTTACGTTGTGAGATTACATCAAAGGGTGTGCCACGCCCTTTTTTCTGCCATTTTGTCCGATGCGTATGACAAAATCAGGAATTTTATTACCTTTGTCCAACAAGAACAGACTTTATAACTATGGATTTTTTAACATTAGCCAAAGCCCGATATGCGTGTCGGCAGTATAGCGACCGAATGGTCGAAGAGGAGAAGTTGAACTACATCTTGGAGGCGGGTCGTGTTGCCCCTACGGGTGCCAATCGCCAACCGCAACGTTTGGTGTTGGTCAAGAGCCAAGAGGGTCGTGAGCGTCTGGCTCGTTGCACCCGTGATTTTGGTGCGCCGGTGGCCATCATTGTCTGTGCCGATACCGACGAGGTGTGGCAGCGCAAATACGACGAGAAGAAGATTTACGACATCGACGCCACCATCATCACCGACCATATGATGTTGGCCGCCGCCTCAGTAGGGGTTGATTCGTTGTGGATCTGTATGTTCAAGCCCGAGGAGGTCAGAAAGGAGTTCCGTCTGCCCGACAATGTCGTGCCGGTCAATATCCTGCTTCTGGGTTATGGGGCAGGGGAGCCTGCTTCGCCCGACCGCCACGCTACGATGCGTAAGCCCTTGTCCGAAACCCTCTTCGAGGAGCAGTTTTAGTCGGCTTTACGCCCCAGATGCAGCGAGGCAAAGAAGGCCAACGAGGCCAAGTAGAAGACCACCCACAGCCGGTCCAACAGCCACGAGGAGGCGACATAGCGATTGATGCCCAGCAGACTGTCCGAGAGGGCAAAGAGGATGGTTGCGGCGAAGTACCAACCCCACTTTGCACGCCGCTGAAAGGCCGATAGAATGACCATCGTCACCACCATTACGGCGTACAACGTAACGGGAATACGCTCCTCGGCTCCGGCCACAATCATAACGGCCAACAATAGCAGCAGGGTCGAGGCCATACTGCCCCAGGTGCGGCGATTGTCGCAGTAGGGGATAAAGTCGGCCATAAGGAGCAGTGTCATCACGGCAAAGCAGAAGAGCTGGCCATAGAAAACGCCGCACACGCCGCACAAATCACCCACCGCAGCAGCGAGCAGAGCGGCGGGAATCCACCAGCCGCCACGCTTGTAGTTCATCGCCGTCAGCAGGGCCAACAGCAGCGGATAGAGGGGTAGTAACATCGGTTGTTCGGGTTGGATTTAGAAAAGGGGAGGGCACAAACCCTCCCCTTTGTTGTTGCTATTTTGCGTAGAGTTTATAGACAGCCTTCCACTTCTCGCCCGGAGCAATGGCTACGAAGCCTGCCGCCTTGGGATTCTCGGCGTTGGGGGCATTCGTAATCCACGACTGCGGCTCGGGGCAGCAGTAGTTCACCTGACCACCGTTGTTCCAGATGGTCCAGTAGGTCGTCTGCTCATCCACCTCGTAGTAGGTCTTGACACCGGTCTTGATGTTCTCGACCACAGCACCACGATACGACTTGCCATCCACCTCAATCTCACGCAGCGTAAAGCCGGCCTCTACGGGCTCGCAATCGGTCACCTGCAGACCGCCCTCACGCAACTTGGCATACTGCTCCGTCAGGGGCAACTTCTTGCCCGTCGGGAGGTTGCGCTCGCTCAGCTCAACCTGCTCATCAACTGCAACACGCATACGGTAGTCCGCAGCCTCGCCACCCGCAAAGGGGATGAGCATCGGCGTGTGGAAACCAACGCCTACGGGCATTGCCTTGTCGCTGCGATTCGAGAAGACAACCTCCTGCTTCAGCCCCTTGGCCGAAAGCTTATAGACGATCTTGCACTTGAAGGCGTGCGGGAAGTCACGATAGATGGCATCGTTGGCCACATTCGAGTAGTAGCGGCACTCGATCTTCACCTTCTCGTCGTCCTCCTCGACCTTCGACACGACGAACGGCTCACCCTTGATGATGCCGTGGTGGTAGTTCTGCTCCTTCTCGATGGTGATGGGGTACTGGTAGGTGCGACCCTCGAACTCGTAACGACCATTCTCGATGCGGTTGGGCGGGAACAAGAGGGGCAGACCAAAGATCTGCGGACGGCTCTTGAAGGTCTCCACCTCCTCGGCGGTCGGCGTGCGCAGAATCTCCACACCAAGCTTCGTGTTGGCCAGGCGCACCAGGTTGGCACCCACCGACGGAATCAACAGAGCGGTGTAGTCGCCCTTCGAAAACTCAACGGCCTGCAAGCCGTTCCAATCAATAGAGCGTACCATAGTTTAGAGCAATTTTGCGATTTTAGCCTCCAGGTCGGCCTTCTTGCACGAGCCCACCTGACGATCAACGAGCTGACCATCCTTGACGAATACAATCGTCGGCACGTTGCGTACGGCATACTTCATCACGATATCGTCGTTCTCCTCGATGTCGCACTTACCGATGTTTACCTTACCGGCATACTCCTCGGCCAGCTCCTCGACAATCGGCGAGATAGCACGGCAAGGGCCGCACCACTCTGCCCAGAAGTCAATCACCAACGGCAGCTCCGACTGCAGCAGCTGCTCAAAATTCTCCTTTGTAATCTCCAAAGCCATAGTTGTAAAGTTTTTAAGTTTATTATGATATTGAGTATTCTATCTCGTTTTCGTCGAGCCAATCCACCAACTCGGAGGTCATCTCCACACGATTCGGCTTCGAGTAACCACGCAGCACCACGCCCTGATCGTCCGTGAAGAGGAAGCGCACCAAGACATTACCCTTGTTGGCCTGAATCTTGCCGACCATATCCTGCATCAGGCGAGGGGTCAGCTCATTGACCTTCATCTTAATGAGCAGCTCGTGAATCAGCGTGTCACGCACCTCTTGCAGCTGCATAATCGAGAGCACCTTCAGCTCTAGACGCTCCGGCTCGCCCTCCATCAGGAAGTAGTTCGGGAACATATATTGGCGGAACTGCTCATAATCCTTGCCAAAGAGGGCAAACTCGAACGAGGAGTTGTAGTCCTCCATCGTGAACTTACCGAAGTTCTTACCCGTGCGGGTCATCAAATCCTGCTGGGCTGCCACGACCAAACCTGCCACGCACACCTCCTGTCCCTTCAGGGCATCCAGGTCGTTCAGTTCCGAAAGCTCGGTCTTGCACATATGGCGCATAATGAGGCGGTATTCGTCGAGCGGGTGGGCCGAAAGATAAAGACCCATCACCTCACGCTCACGGTTGAGCGTTTCGAGCTGCGACCACTCCAACACCTGCGGCACAACGGGGCGTTGAATGTCGGCCGCCTCGCCACCTCCGAAGAGGCTCTGTTGGGCATTCATTCGCTCGCTCTGCACTCGTTGTCCGTAACGCATCATCGCCTCCAGGAAGGTCAATCCCGAGGCGTCGGGGGCGAGGAACTTACTGCGGTGGAAGGGGGTCAAACTATCCAAAGCACCCGCCAGAGCAAGGCTCTCCAGACACTTCTTATTGACCTCCGTATAGTTGATGCGCTCGAAGAAGTCGTAGAAATCTTTGAATGCGCCGTTCGTCTCACGCTCACGAATGATGCTCTCGGCGGCCGCCTCGCCCATACCCTTGATGGCTGCCATACCAAAGCGAATATCGCCTTGACGGTTGGCCGAAAAGGTCTTCATGGACTCATTGACACACGAGCCGAGCACCTGGATACCCATTCGCTTACACTCGGTCATAAACACCGTCAGCTTCGACACATCCGAAAGGTTGCGACTCAAAACCGCTGCCATATACTCCGAAGGGTAGTTGGCCTTCAGGTAGGCGGTCTGGAAGGCCACCCACGAGTAGCAGGTGGCGTGCGATTTGTTGAAGGCATACGAAGCAAACTTCTCCCAGTCGGCCCAAATCTTCTTGAGCACCTTTTGGTCGTGGCCGTTGGCCGTGCCTCGCTTCAAGAACTCGGGGCGCAGCTCGTCCAGCTTCGATTTAATCTTCTTACCCATCGCCTTACGCAGCGTATCCGACTCGCCACGCGTAAAGCTGCCCAACAGACGTGACAGCAACATCACCTGCTCCTGATAGACCGTAATGCCGTAGGTATCCTTCAGATACTTCTCCATGATGGGAATATCATAGACAATGGGCGAGCGGCCGTGCTTGCGGGCAATGAAGTCGGGGATGTACTCCATCGGGCCAGGACGATAGAGGGCATTCATGGCGATGAGGTCCTCGAAGGTCGAGGGCTGCAACTCACGCAGGTATTTCTGCATACCGGGCGACTCAAACTGGAAGGTGCCGATGGTGCGGCCCTCGCAGTAGAGTTGGTAGGTCTTCTTGTCATTGATAATCGAGAAGTCGTCGATATCGACATCGATGCCTCTGGTCAGACGGATATTGGCCAACGCCTCACGCAGAATGGAGAGGGTTTTCAGACCCAGGAAGTCCATCTTGATAAGGCCCGTCTCCTCGATGACCGAGCCTTCGAACTGCGTCACGAGCATCTTCTCGCCCGTCTCCTTATCGTCGGCCGTCGAAACGGGCACCCAATCCGTAATATCGTCACGGCAGATAATCGTACCGCAGGCGTGAACGCCCACGTTGCGTACGTTGCCCTCCAACACCTTGGCAAAACGAATCGTATCGCGCATCGTCTGGTCCGACGACTCCTCGGCCTCCTTCAACTCGGGCACCAATCCGATGGCCATACCCAGGTTCTTGACACGGCCGCCATCGGGGGTCTTCTCGGGAACGAGCTTACACAGACGGTTCGACTCGGACAACGGCAGACGCTGCACACGGGCCACATCCTTGATGGCCGACTTGGTGGCCATCGTACCATAAGTGATGATGTGCGCCACCTTCTCCTTGCCATATTTTTCGGTCACCCAATTCAACACACGACCACGACCATCGTCATCGAAATCGACATCAATATCGGGCAACGAGATACGGTCGGGATTCAGGAAACGCTCAAACAGCAGGTCGTAGGCGATCGGGTCCACCTGCGTGATACCCAAACAGTAGGCCACGGCCGAACCTGCCGCCGAACCACGACCCGGGCCGACCGACACATCCAACTCCTCACGGGCGGCACGAATAAAGTCCTGCACAATGAGGAAGTAACCCGGGAAACCCATCGTCTTCATAATGTGCAGCTCGAACTTCAGACGCTCATAGACCTCTTCCGAAAGGGGGTCGCCATAGCGTTTCTTGGCACCCTCCATCGTCAGGTAGGCCAGGTAGTCGGCCTCGAACTTGATGCGGTAGAGCTTGTCGTAACCGCCCAGCTTGTCAATCTTCTTTTGGCCCTCCTTTTCCGACATCACCACGTTGCCGTTCTCGTCACGGGTAAACTCATCGAAGAGCTCCTGCTCGGTGATGCTGCTGCGATAACCCTCCTCGGTGCCAAACCACTCGGGAATAGCAAAGTTGGGCATAATGGGGGCGTGGTCAATCGAGAAGGTCTCGACCTTATTGCAAATCTCCAGGGTGTTGGCCATCGCCTCGGGGTCGCTCTGGCCAAAGATGGCCTCCATCTCGGCCGTTGTCTTCATCCACTCCTGCTTGGAGTAGAGCATTCGCTGCGGGTCGTCCAAATCCTTGCCCGTCGAGAGGCAAATCAGACGGTCGTGGGCCTCGGCGTGCTCTTCATCCACAAAGTGAACATCGTTCGTACAGATGGTCTTTACGCCATACTGCGCCGCAAGCTCGCGAATCACACGGTTGGCCTCCAACTGCAAGGGGTAGGCTTCGTGGTTGGCACGCTCGACGGTGGCTTTGTGGAGCTGCAATTCGAGGTAGTAATCCTCGCCAAAGAGGTCGCGATACCACTTCACCGCCTCCTCGGCACGAGCACGGTCACCCATCTTGATGGCATTGGGCACCTCACCGGCCAAACAAGCCGAGCAGCAAATCAACCCTTCGTGATACTTCTCCAACTCCGTACGATCGGTACGGGGACGCATATAGTAGCCCTCGGTCCAGGCCTTCGAGACGATTTTAATCAGGTTTTTGTAACCCGTCAGATTCTTTGCCAACAGAATGAGGTGGTAACCGCTCTGGTCGGGCTTGCCCTCCTTGTCGTAGAGCGAGCGACGAGCCACATAGACCTCACAGCCGATGATGGGTTTGAAGTCGGGCACCGCCTCCAACTGATCGATCATCAGCTGCGCCTGCGCCTCGTCAAACGAGAACTCCTTGATCATCAACTCCGTGTCGTCGATTGTCTTTCGGAGTTTGTTGTACTGCTCTGCCTCCTCGGGGGTCGCCTCGTCCTCCTTCATCTTCTGCTCCAAGGGCTTGATGAGGCGTTTCTGCTCGGCAAGCCAACCCTGCGGGTCGCTTTCACGAGTTTTGAGGGCAATCATATCGCCAAGCAACTCCTTCCAACGCTTCAGTTTGGAGTGTTTCTTGCTGTTCTGATTTTTGACGTAGTTGAAGAACTCCTTTACACCGAACATATTGCCGTGATCGGTCAGGGCAATACCGGGCTGATTGTCGGCCAAAGCCTTATCGACCAGGCGTGGAATCGATGCCTGGCCGTCGAGTAGCGAGTATTGCGAGTGAACGTGCAGATGGACAAATTGGGACATATATTCGGTAGCTATAATTTGTGAAACAAAGATACAATTAAAAAAGAGAAAACAAGGTGCGAAAGAGGTTGTATTTTTCAACAAACTTTCGTATATTTACAAAGTAAAGATTTCACCCCT
This sequence comes from uncultured Alistipes sp., assembly GCA_937889065.1. Taxonomy (GTDB): domain Bacteria; phylum Bacteroidota; class Bacteroidia; order Bacteroidales; family Rikenellaceae; genus Alistipes. The sequence goes on along the minus strand of CALAQA010000128.1, from coordinate 2,482 downwards.
TAAAACTCAACATTATGCAGAGCGACGAGTTTGTTGTATTGGCGGAATACAACACCTTGGCCGAGGCCGAGATTGCAAAATCCATCTTGCAGAGTGCAGGTCTGTGGGTCGATATCCGCAACGAATTTATGTCGGCCCTTAATTCCATTGGCGGAGCCGCCAGCATCGTGGTCCGCTCGAAAGATCTTTCCGAAGCAGAACGCCTGCTCAAGGTGCGTTAGCAGCCCCTTCGTGTACCCAAAAAAAGACCGCTCCAAAGTGGGGGCGGTCATTTTTTTGGTGGTTGCAAGCCTATTCGTTCCAGATTTTCCAGCCGGCGGCGGCCTGGGCTAAGAACATCACCTCGCCATTCATCGTGCGGGCACCACGCTGGTTGCCGTAATCGAGGAATTGGGTTACGGGCGGATTATAGACCAAATCCAACAAGCGGTGGTCGGGCGTGAGGTAGGCGTAGGGGAGTCGGGGAGCATCCTCCACGTTGGGGTAGGTACCCACGGGCGTGGCATTGACGATGAGCTTCGATTCCGCAACCACCTCGACAGGCAGGTTGTCGTAGGTATAGTTTCCCTTGGCGGGGTCGCGCGAAATCAAATCGAAGGCGATGCCCAGCTCCGAGAGGGCATACTGCACGGCCTGCGATGCGCCACCCGTACCCAGCACCAGTGCGTGTTCGGGCACCCCGTCAAAGAGCAGTTGCGCCAACGCATCACGCAGACCGATGATGTCGGTATTGTGGCCCACCATACGGCCATCCGAGGTGCGACGCACGCAGTTTACAGCTCCGATTTTGCGTGCTTCGTCCGACAAATCGTCCAGGTAGCGCATCACCTGCTGCTTGTAGGGAATCGTTACGTTGAAACCCTCCAACGGCACCCGCTCCAAAAGTTCGGGCAGGGCCTCAATCGAGGGGAGTTCGTACTGTTCGAAGTGGCAATCAAGCCATTCGTTCTGAAATTTTGCCGTAAAGTGGCGGGCCGAAGCCGAGTGGCCGAGCGGACGGCCGATGATACCGAATTGGCGCATTGGGGTAGTAGTTTTAGAAGATGTAACCTATCAGCACAAACGACCCGATGAGCAGCACCGTAAAGGCGATGGCCAGCAGGTTGAAATACTTATCAATGAATACCTTAATCGGGGCGCCAAACTTCCAAATCAACCCCGCAATCAAAAAGAAACGCAGGCCGCGCGAGATGATCGAGGCGATGATAAACATCACAAAGTTGATATGGAACAGACCACCCGAAATGGTGAAGAGCTTGTAGGGCAGGGGAGTAAAGCCCGCCGTAAAGACAATCCAAAAGTTGTACTTATCGTAGAGGGCGCCCACCTCTTGGAAGGCCTCCATCGAGAAGACGTGCGCAAAGAAGAACTGAGCCAATGCGGTATATTCGCCCGAGGGGGTCTGCCAAGCGAGGTAGCCAATGGCATAACCTGCCATAGCACCAAGAATCGATCCTGCGGTACAAATCGTAGCGAAGCGGAACGAACGAGTCACCGCACCCAGGCAGAGGGCAATGAGCAGCACATCGGGCGGAATGGGGAAGAAACTCGACTCGGCAAAGGCAAACAGAAAGAGTGCCAATGCGCCCCATCGCGAGTTGCCCCACGACAACATCCAATCGTATAAGCGTTTGATGATATTCATTTTCAAAAAAAAGTTAAATCGCTATTTTTCAAAATGTTTCAAGGCCTCGACATAACTCTCGTTCAAGGCCGGATTAACCACCCGATAGAAGCCTTCGATGCCGTAGAGTCGTTGTGCCAAATGAGCCTTCATAAGGGTCGTAATCCAATGTCGGGAGCGAACAAACTGCTCGTCACTGTACTTTACACCCGCCTTTTCGGCGGCCGCAACCAACGCCGAAACAATTCCTTCAGAAGGGGCATAATCGGCCAAATACTTCTCCAAAGTGGGGTAGTTGCGCAGGAGCGCATTACGCTCTTTGTCGAGCCAATCGGTTACGGTCTGCGTCAAGATACCCCGACGCATCAGTTGCGCATAATACTCCGTGTAACCGGTGGTGTCGGCCTGCACCTCCACATCGGGTCGCACACCGCCGCCACCATAGATTTTGCGTCCACGTTTCAGTGTGCGGTAGTGGGGCGTTGAGTCGGTAATCGAGTCGGTGTAGCCACGCAGGTTGTCGAGGTAGTATTCTCGACGTTCGCCCTTGGTGTAGGGGCGTTGGATGGCTCGACCCGCAGGGGTGTGGTACTGCGAAATGGTGAGTCGCATTGCCGACCCGTCACCCAACGGCAACTGTCGTTGTACCAAACCTTTGCCGAAACTGCCGCATCTGTTCTTGCCGCAAACGGGATTCAGGTCTATTTGTTTGATGCTCTGCGTCCCACTCCCGAGCTTTCCTTTGCTTTGCGTGAGCTTTCTTGCGTAGCAGGCATCAACATCACCGCATCGCACAATCCCAAGGAATATAACGGCTACAAGGCTTATTGGGAGGACGGCGCCCAGCTTTCCCCCGAG
>CALAQA010000127.1:0-13631 GCA_937889065.1 uncultured Alistipes sp. | reverse complement strand
GCAACCACTTCATCGTAAACACAGCGGTAGTGCGGGTGTTGCCCTCACGGAAAGGATGTATCTGCCAAATGCCCGACACGAACTTGCAAATTTGCTTAACCGCCATATCGGCATTGAGTACTGAGTAATCGGTCTTTTTCTCCTGCTCAAAGTCGTATTCGAGCGTTTCGCGTAGCATATCGTAGTTTGAATAGAGCACCGTGTCGCCATTCAGCACCCACTCCTTCTTTGTGATATTGACATTACGCAACTGACCTGCGTGCTTGTAGATACCCTCAAACAACCTGCGATGAATCCTCAACAGGTAGTCGGGTGTGAACGAGAACGACTGCTCGGACAAAATCTCGGTTATGCGTGCCGAAACCTTGTCTGCCTCCTCTGTACGCTCGTCGTCAAGGTGCTCGCGCACATCTTTGGTCTGATAGTAGGTGTCAAGCATATCCTTGACCTGGTCGATTGTAATATCGCCCTCGATATGCTGCACCGCAGTTTTAATAAGATACTCCGACGGCTTCAAACCATCGACATCTTGAAGACCGATTGCAGTCTGCCACGCATTAGCTTTCGCCTTCTTGTCCGGCTCTCCTTGAACTATATATTTATCAAATTCGCTCATATTTTAACTTAGATATGATTAACCATTAGTTATTTCATTAATTAAGATTCTAATAGTTCGTATGTAGTCCTCAATTCTTACCCTACCATCTCTTTTACTAGAGATCAGAAATGATGATGTTTTAATTATATAATTTGCTCCATATCTTTGTTTTACTATTTTTTTATAGTTAATAGATGTACTTTTTGTGCGATGAGCAATATGATTACGAACACATCTCATTTCCTCATATATTGAGCCGTATTTTGATAATGTTACACGAAAAGGTTCCCTTTCATTAATGACATATTTGATAGACTCATTTGTTTGTGAAACATTCGCAAAACGCAAGTTCTGAATAGGTTGTCCTCCTCTACCTTCATTTTTAAATTTTTCTATCGCATCATTTACGCTCTTGCACCTAATTGTTGGGGTTGAGTTTATTCCATTTCTGTATGGAGTACCGCATGCAACCTTAATAGCAACATCGCGAACACAAGTTTCTAGAATACTAAATAACCTTAACATCAGCATCTCAGCTACAAAGCCTTGCATCTCTGCCGATAAACTTTTGCTTTTAGCTAAATAACGCCCGGTAATGTTAAGTTGATTAATAGCATTATTATATGATGCTGTTATACTTAAACGAGGCATCCTTATAAAATATATTTCTTGATATATCTATCTCTAATTTCTCGTTGTTTCTGACCTTGCGTGGTAGCAGATACTGCATTATAAAAATCAATATCCTCTACTTCTTTATTTTCGACTTCTTCAATATTATATCGAGCATCTATTTCTATTAAGCCTTGCTGAACTTTATCAATTTTTACATTTTCAATATTATCATTCAGAGCCATTAAAAGCGAGAAAAAGATTGGCGGACGTTGGAAAATTGTATCCTTAATAACCGTAGGCTCTAATTGTATAATAAAATCGAATAACTTCTCTAATCGGATACTTAAATCTTCTGCAGAAGCAAATTCGGTATCATATTTTTTGTAATAGTCATCTAATTTCTTAGAGCTATAACTTGTTAAACCATCCATTAGATTTATAATAAGGTCTGCCATAAACTGGACCTCATTCATTCTAGAGAAGTCATTAGCTGAAAATATTCCATATTGTCTAAAGAACGCGAGTCGTTCTGTAGATTTGGATACACAGAATTGCTTAAACAAACCACTATATTTAGCATTTCGCTTTTCTTGCGCATTAAGAGACTTCGCAACAGAGTTGATGCGGGCAAATATGTCAATAACATCTGCATCTGATGCCCCTTGGAGATATCCAATTGGTAGAGGTGTCATTAGAAAGCGTTGCTTTTGAGCAGAGGTTAAATCCTCAAACTTAACTCTTTTGCCCATTTCTGAGTTCAGAGAAGAAAATTCATTATGACAATAACCTAATATTGCCCTAATTCTTTGTTGTCCATCAACAACCTCCTTCATACTTTTTTCTTTTTCAAGATCAATCGTATGACGGACATAAATAGTTGGTATTGGTTTTCTTTCAAATAGCGTATTAATCAAATATGATTTCTGACTATCGTTCCAAACAGATCGTCTTTGATACCATGGATTTAAGTCTAATTCGCCTTGCTTTTCAAGATTAATGATGTCCTGAATAACTAATGATTGATAATCTACTCGTTCCATATTTACTTTATTTTACTATTATATTTTATTCTAATGTATTGTAAAAACATATTCCGTCTGGTAATTTGATATTTGGCATCCTTAACGGCTTGCCCTCCCATCCTTTTTCACACGCCTCGTGCTTAAAATCATTAGCCCATACAGTGGTATAATCTCCAACCTATTCAAATCCGAGGTTAAGACCCCCACATACAGAAAAGAGAGATATTATTCTTGCCATATCTTTAAAATACTTTCAACTTGTGTTCTCTGTCACAAAGGTATGTATCCTTTTTGACAACTTATGACAATTGTCAAAATTTTCACTTACGGATATATGCATTGCAACATTCAAAAATACGAAAAATTTGTCAGATTGAGGTGTTATTGCTAAAAAGTTTGTAAACAATCTTATAAATATATGGTAGAAGAGGTGATATTGTGTTGCCTCAATATGGACAAAAAATAAGGCGACCGAAGTCGCCTTGCCACTCTTTACCTAATTCATCAACTCTCCTCACTATCGTCGATTTCTATAACGCCACGGGTCGGGAGTCATAAACTTTTCGAACTCATCCATTTGTCTGATGCACTCGATATTTTGTTTCTTCTCGAGCCACTTCTTGATTGTTGGTCGGTCGAAGTACAACCTGTTACCTTGACGAATGAACGGAATGTCGTGGCACCTCACCGTCCGATATACTGCGGATTTGGATTTGCCAAGCATCTTGCAAACATCATCGACGCTCATCAGATCCCCTTCGAGTGGATGAGGTTGCTGCTTCTCGCGAACTGTCTTTTCGAGTGTTTCGATTCTCTCTGCCAGATTTTGAATGAGCTCCGGCATCTGCTCAAATGATACAACTTCCGTTTCCATTTTGTTATTGTTTTTTAGTGAATTCATATTAAGTATAGAGGGGCGTTTGTGATAAGGTTTGAGAAGTAGTGATTTTTTTTGTGAAAAAAGTTATTAGCGACACTTTCGCCACCGACAACCTATGCCTTTTTAGTAGAAAGTACAATTCTCTTCGCCTTGTTATTGCAGCTCGTTGCACTCCATTGTACCTCATTGCACACCATTGCAAACTTGGCGAGATATTTTTGTTAAAGAGATTAAAGCATAAAAAATCCCGAAAGTCGAGTCTAACTTTCGGGATTTATTCGTCTATTTTTGTGGGAATTTCTGTTGCTATTTGTAGGCGTTAGCGTTTGTTAGTGTGCATTAGAGGGCGTTAGCTACTTGCCGATGCAGAAGTGGGAGAAGAGGTGGGCGAGGACCTCGTCGGGGAGGATGGTGCCACGGCCGGTGATGGTCGAAATGGCCGTGATGACCGAGCGGATCTCCTCGCTCAAAAGGTCCGTAGGAAGCCCCTCTTGCAGGCCGTGCAGGGCACGTGCCAGGGCGGTTGAGGCGGTTGTGAGGGCCTCGTAATGGCGCAGTGAGCTGACAATGGTCTGCCCCTCGAGGTGGTCGGTCGGAACAGCGGCACGCAGTCGTCGGCGCAGCTCCTCAATCCCTCGGCCCACCTTGGCCGAGAGGGCGATTACCCCGTCGGGCAGCGAGCAATCCGGGCAAAGGTCCGCTTTGTTGGCCACCGTAAGGCAGGTCTGCCCCTCGTGCAGCGTGAAGTCGGGGGTGGGTAATGTGTCGCCAATGGTTGTGGCATCGACTAACCAGACCACCACCTCGGCACGCTCCAACGACTGACGGGTGCGTGCGATACCCATCTGTTCCAGCGTATCCTCCGTGTGGCGCAGGCCCGCCGTGTCGAGCAGGCGGAAGCGCACCCCATCGATGGTCATACACTCCTCAATCACATCACGAGTGGTGCCGGCAATGGCGGAGACCATCGCACGCTCCTCACCCAAAAGACAGTTCAGCAGGGTCGATTTTCCGACGTTCGGTGCACCCACCAAGGCGACCGGAATGCCCTCCTTGATGGCGTTGCCCAGGCGGAACGATCGGCGTAGGCGAGCGATCTCCTCGTCGATGTGTAACATCGTCTGTTTGAGTTGTTTACGGTCGGCAAATTCGACATCCTCTTCGCCGAAATCCAACTCCAACTCCAAGAGTGCGGTCAGCCCCAACAGCTCCTCACGCAGCCCCTCCAGGGCCGACGAGTAGCCCCCTCGCATCTGCTGCATCGCCAGGTGGTGAGCCGCCCTGCTCTCCGAAGCGATGAGGTCGGCAACCGCCTCGGCCTCCGAGAGGTCGAGTTTGCCGTTGAGGTAGGCTCGGCGGGTAAATTCGCCCGGCTCGGCCATGCGGGCTCCCGCCTCGATAGCCAGGCGCAGCACCTCGGAGGTGATGTAGGAGGAGCCGTGGCAAGAGAATTCGACGGTATCTTCGCCCGTATAGGAGCGAGGCGCACGAAAGAGTGTGGCAACCACCTCATCCACCGGGTTTTCCTGCGGACCGATGATGCCGAAATGCACCGTATAGCCTGCGGCCTCTGTAAGGGGTTGTTTGGCGTGGAAGATGCGGTCGGCAATCGACACCGCCTCCGGGCCCGACAATCGGATGACCATCAGGGCACCGCCCAACGCCGTTGCGGGGGCTACAATCGTATCGGTGGGGGAGTACATAGGCTATTTTTCGATGCGCAGACGCTGACCCTCACGGATGCGTGCGGCATTCTTGATGTTGTTCCAACGCATCAGCTGCTTGACCGTCACACGGTACTTGCGGGCAATGCCGCCCAGCGTCTCTCCACGCTTGATGCGGTGATAGACGATGGACTTCTCCTGGCGGCTCTTTTCGAGATTGACGGGGTTGAGGAACTCCTTCAGGTAGAGCGAATCCTTGGCCATAATCTCCGTCTCGTGAGCCAGGTAGTCGTTGATGCGGCGCTGGGGCAGCACCAGCGTGTAGGGCTTCGTGGTGGCGGGGATGATGTCTTTGCGGTACTGCGGATTCAGAAGACGCAGCGTCTCGATATCGACGTCGATGGTCGAGGCTACCTGTTGCAGGTGCATCACACGGCGCACCTGAATGGTATCGACCGCCAGCGGAATGGGAGACTCGATGGGCTTGATTTGGTGCTCACGGTGGTAGTTGAAGGCGTAGGTGGCCGCAATGAAGGCGGGCATATAGCCTCTTGTCTCACGGGGCAGGTAGTCGTAGATGTTCCAGAAGGTGTTGCCTCCCGAGCGGGCGATGGCCTTATTTACGTTGCCCGGACCGCAGTTGTAGGCGGCAATGGCCAGCGTCCAGTCGCCATAGATGCGGTAGAGGTCCTTCATAAAGCGGATGGCCGCCTCGGTGGCACGAATCGGGTCACGACGCTCATCGACCAACGAATTGATTTCCAGGCCGTAGCTCTTACCTGTCGAGGGCATAAACTGCCACAGACCCACCGCACCGGCCCGTGATACGGCGTTGGTTTGCAGGGCCGACTCGATGATGGGCAGGGCACGCAGCTCGATGGGCAGGTCGGCGGCCAACAGCTTGTCCTCAATCATCGGGAAGTAGTATTTCGAGAGGCCCAGAATGCGCCCCATCGTGTCGGGGTAGGTCTCTACGTAGCGGGTGATAAGGGCACGCACCACGCCGTTGTAGGCCAACGGAATCGGCGATGCCAAGTGGCCCAGACGCTCGCGATAGAGGGCATCTTTGCGGGCGATGGCCGTCGAGTCAGTCCCCTCGATAATGACCGTGTCGGCCAAGATGAATTGGCGGAAGAACTCCTCGTATTTGATCTCTTGACGGAACTCGTGCCAGGCGGCCACGAGCGAGTCGGCCTGCTCGGCCGTGAGATTGAGGGTGATGTCATTGACTGCCTCCACCTTTACCGTGTCGGCCTCCGTGACACCCTCGGTCGATGCGGTGATGGGTTGCGGCTCGGCCGTCACCTTGACGGGCTCCACCTGTTCGGTCTTACGTTTACGCTTGCGCTCTTTTTTCTTGCGGTTGAAAAGGCCATCGGCCGCCTCGGCCGTCTGCAGGGTCAGCGTTGCCGTCAGCAACAGGAGGAGAATGCGTTTCATCGTCTATCGGATAGGTGTGTTTGGGAATTTTCGTGAAAAAGTTTTCGTGAAGGGTTGTTCGTTAAAACTTCAGATTCAGGTTGAAGCCGACCACCGGAGCGTGGTTGCCCTCGGCGGGGAGGTAGGTGTAGTCCACCATCGGCTCGATGTCCATCGTCAGGTCATCCGACACGTCGTAGTCACGCAGGTGGGCATCGACGTGGGCATCGACAATCTGAAGGATATACAATCCGCCGGTCAGGATGATACAGAGGTCACGATTACGGCGGTAGTTGTTTCTGAGGTTACGGATAAACGAGGCCGAGTAGCGTCCCCGGAACTCGTCGGTCGGGCCGTTGGGGTAGTTCTCGGGGTGGGCTTCGTAGTCGGCCAGGAGGTTGTAGGCCTTCTTGAAGCGTTGGAAACCTCGGTTGTTCCAGTCGATGCAGTAGCCCAGCGTGGCAAAACCACCGATGACGAAGGGCACCTTCCAGTAGCTCTTGTTGTAGATCTGTCCCGCACCCGGGCAGATGCAGGCCAGCGTGGTGGCCTTCTTGACCGTCGAGACGTCGTTGGTCGAGTAGTTCACGGCCGCATCGCCAATCGAGTAGATGTAGGAGGCGATCGTAAAGCCCAGGTAGAGCTGACGGCGGGTGTTGCTGCGAATCATCTTCTCCTGCAAGGCATCCAACTCGGGGGTGCGCTCCAACGAGATGTCGGTCATCGCATCGTATTTTTTGCGCAGGGGTTTATAGACGCTGTTTTCGTGGATGTAGAGGCCCAAACCTGCTGCCAGCGTACCATAGACGATGGGCAGCTTCCAATACTGCTTGTTGTAGATTTGGCCGTAGCCCGGCACGATGGCCGACATATAGCTTACGCGCGAAAGGCTCATCGAGTCGCTCATAAACCACCCCTTGCGGAAGAATTTGCGGGTGGTGTCGGCCTGGATGCCTGCGCTGTTGAACTCAACGAGGGCCAACGAGTCGAGGGTCTTCAAGTCGTCGGTACGCAAGGATGCCAACGCCGTAGAGTCGCTTTGGTACTCGGCATCGAAGAGCGAGTCGGCCTCTGCGAGTAATTGCTGAAGCAGCACCGAGTCGGCCTTGACCCTCACCGAGTCGGTCTGTTGAAGCAGACCCTTACGGATGATTGTACGCTTGCCTCGGGGCATCGTTACCTCGATGTGGGGCAACTGCGCCAGGGCGGGCAGTGCGCTGACTGCCAGCAGTACAAGACAAAGGATACGCTTCACAAACTGCATAGGTCGTTCCGTTTTTTTAGCCCAGACGGCTGATGAATTGTTCGATTTCGGTGTCGTCGGCAAAGCCGATGGTGATTTTGCCACCGCCATTCTTTGAGCGCTTGATGGCAATCTCCGAGCTGAAGAGTTGCTCCAGACGCTCTACCAGACGCAGGTAGCTCTCGGGGTACTCCTCCTCGTCGGTCGGGGTGGTTGTCTGCTCGGCCTTGGCCGAAAGCTGACGCACCAGCTCCTCGGTCTGACGCACCGAAAGGGCCTTCTTGAGGCACTTCTTCAAGACCTTCAGCTGATTCTCGCCCTCGGCACCGGCAATGGCCTTGGCGTGGCCCATCGAGATAAGTCCCTCCTTGATGGCCAACTGTACCTCGGCGGGTAACTTCAACAGACGCAGGTAGTTGGCTACCGACGAACGCTTCTTGCCCACCCGCTCCGAGAGGGCCTCCTGCGTCAGGTGGCACTCCTCGATGAGGCGCTGCATACCGAGGGCAATTTCGATGGCATTCAGATCCTCACGCTGGATGTTCTCCACGAGGGCCATAGCGTGCAGCTGCTCGTCATCGACCTCACGAATGTAGGCCGGCAGGGTTTTCAGGTCGGCACGCTGTGCGGCACGCCAACGACGCTCGCCGCTGATGATGATGTAGCGGCCGTCGTCACCCTTGCTTAAGGTGATGGGCTGAATGATGCCCAGCTGACGAATCGAGTCGGCCAGCTCCTCCAACGCCTCCTCGTCGAACTCGGTACGGGGCTGCGTGGGGTTGGGAATGATTTGGTCAATCGAGATTTCGGCCATACGGCTCATCGGTTTGGCTTGCAGGTCGAACTTCTCGCCCGGGGTAAAGATGGCGTCGAGGCCACGTCCTAATCCCTTCTTTTTCATTGTTCCTATGGTTGCGTCTAATGTTATTCTTCGGTAGTGGTTTTGGCTGCACGGCGGCGGTTGCGCTTCAAAAACTCACGAGCCAACTGCAAGTAGCTCACCGAGCCCGAAGCCGAGGCGTCGTACAACATCACGGGTTTGCCGTGCGAGGGGGCCTCGCCGAGGCGGATGTTGCGGCCGATGACCGTCTCGTAGGCCAACGGGCCGAAGTGGTTGCGAACTTCCGTAACCACCTGATTGTTCAGGCGGTTGCGCATATACATCGTCAGGAGGAACCCCTCGATTTTCAGCTCGGGATTCAGCGACGACTGAATTTTGCGAATCGTGTTCAGCAGCTTCGACAGACCCTCCAGCGCCAAGTACTCGCACTGCACGGGGATGAGCACCGAGTCGGCAGCCGTCAGGATATTGACCGTCGTGTAGCCCAACGAGGGGGAGCAGTCGATGAAGATGTAGTCGAACTTCTCGCGCAGACTATCCACAATGCCCTTGATGACAAAGTGGGGATTCTCCATCTTCTCCAACTCCGTATCGGCGGCTACCAGGTCGATCGACGAGGGGAGTACCCACAGGTTCTTCACATCCTCGCTGTGGAGCAGCACCTCTTCGGCCGAGGCTTGGCCCGTGATGCACTCGTAGATGCCTGCCAGGTCGATATCGAAGCCCAACCCCGACGTGGCATTTGCCTGCGGGTCGGCATCCAGAAGCAATACTTTTTTGCCCAGCAACGCCAGCGAGGCGGCCAGGTTTATTGCGGTGGTGGTTTTACCCACGCCGCCCTTTTGGTTGGCTAATGCGACAACTTTTGCCATAGTTTGTTCGGGGTTCGGTTTTTGTATCAGGCATTTGCCCGAATCAAAGGGGCATAATGCGGGACAAAATTACATAATTCTTCTCAATTAGCCTAACGATTCTCGGAAAATTTAAGTACCTTTGGACCGTATTTAACAACGTTTAATCCGATAACAATCGTATATCTCGAATACTATGTCGCAAAATCTCGAAAACTCGACAACGACCACCTCGCCGTGGCCTCCCGTGACCCCTTCGACCTTTCCTACGCTGCTCGATTTGGTGGCAATGGCGGGTATCTTCTTTGTGGTGCAGCTCCTTGTGGGCGGTGTCGGTATGGTGGTCTTGGCCATTATGGGTCAGCCCATTACGAATTTGGCCCCCGCTACGCTCGGCAGTTATATGGCTTGGGTCTCGGGCATCTCGATGACGCTGACCCTCGCACTGTTGATTTTGTATCGTCGTCTGCGTCGTGGCGAGGCGGTGAAAATCCACTTTGCGGTGGGGCGTTTCAACCTGCTGTTGGTGGTGTGGAGCTTCGTGCTGATGATGTCGCTCGGCGTGGTGATGGAGCCGTTGTACAACCTCTTGCCGTCGTTCGATCAGCAGTTTGGCGAGGGGTTTGGCACCTTCTTGGCGGTGGTGATCTTTGCCCCTCTGTTTGAGGAGATTATCTGCCGAGGATTGGTCTATGGTTCGCTCCTTCGTCGCCACTCGAAGTGGATGTCGATGCTGCTTTCGGCCCTCTTCTTCGGGGTGCTTCACGTGCAGCCCGTGCCGATGATCAACGCCGTGCTGATGGGTCTGGTGTTGGCCTTTGTCTATGACCGCTGCCAAACCATCTGGGCACCCATTATGCTGCACGCCTTGAACAACGGTGTGGCCTTTGTGATGATGCAGCTCGGCTATGGCGAGACGACGATGAGTCAGCTGTTGGAGGGACACCCCGTGTGGTATGCCATCCTCTATGGCCTTTCGTTGGTGGTGGCCGTTGGCTCGGTGTGGGGAATGGTGCGCTCGCTCAAGCAGCAAACCGAGGTGCCGATGGAGGTGCCGACGACCCCCGAAGTGGAGCCTGCGGAGCAGAAAATCGAGGGGGAGGCGTAATAATCCGCCTTCGGCGCACGTTATTTCACCGAAAAAAACTATCTTTGCCCCTTGTATGCGCACGATTGCACGATATGGCTTCATGTTTTTGGTGGTGCTTCTGACGGCTTGTCAGGAGCTGCCTCGCTATTTTACGGGCGACAAGGTGTTGGCTACGGTGGGCGATAAGGATTTGGAGTTGAGGGAGTTGCGCGAAATGCTCCCCACCGACCTCGATCCTGCGGACAGCGCCGCCTATGCCCGTGTCTATGTCGATCGCTGGGTGCGTCGCCAACTCAAATTGCAGGAGGCCGAGCAACTCTTCAGCTCTTCGGAGGCCGACATCGACCGCCAGGTGGAGGAGTATCGTCAGACCCTGCTGATTCGCAAGCTCGACCAATTCTACGTCGATCGGATGGTTGATACGACCTTTACCGACGACCAGATTGCCGACTACTACGCTGCCCACTCGACCGACCATCGGTTGGACCACACCATTGTGCAGGGGGCGGTGGTGAGATTGCCCAAGAACTACCTGCGTCGCACCCGCCTCAAGGAGCTGATGGGCTCTGAGCAGGAGGCCCGCCGCCAGGATTTTGTCGATATGTGCCTCAAGCAGGAGTTTGAACTGCACCGCTTCGAGGGGCAATGGGTCGATTGGGCCGACTTTCTGATGTTGTTGCCCACGTTGCGTGCCGAGAACTACGACAAACTGCTCACGAAGAGTGGCGTGCAGGAGATGACCGACAAGCAGTATCTCTACCTCTTCCGCATCGATCGGGTGCTGCGTGAGGGCGACCCGATGCCGTTGGAGCAGTTGCGCCAGACGATTCGACGTGTGTTGTTCAAACAGCGTCAGCAGGAGATCCTGCGCCAATACGAACAGACCCTCTACGAAAGCTCGTTGGAGCAGGGGCTGCTGAAGCTCTACGACGAAGAAAGGAGACCCGACGAGGCGGCCGCAGAGGATGAAACGCAAAAAAATTAGCAAACAGAATATGTTGAAACGAGGTTTATTGATTATTGTTTCGGCGGTGGTAGTGCTTACGGCCGCCTTTGCACAGAAGCGTCAGGTGATGCTCGATAAGGTGGTGGCTGTGGTAGGCTCATCGTCGATTCTGCACTCCGAGGTGGCCGAGTATGCCCGCCAACTCGTCGAGCAGCGTCGTGCCGAGGGCTACACCTCGGACCGTGACCCGATGAACGAGGCGCTGGAGACCATTATGACCCAAAAGCTGTTGTACCACCAGGGTCAGATCGACTCGGTGATGGTCAGCGAGAGCGAAATCCTTTCGCGTGTCGAGGACCAGGTGCAGGCGATGATTACCGAGGCGGGGTCGATTCCCGAGTTGGAGGCCATTCACCATATGCCCATCTTCAACATCCGCGAGATGTTGCACCGCCGTATGGAGGAGCAGTCCTATGCCCAGTCGATGCGTGCCGAGGTGACGGGCAAGGTGACCATCATCCCCGGCGAGGTGGAGCAGTTCTACAACTCCATCTCGAAGGACAGCCTGCCGACCATTGCCGAGCAGTATGTCTATGCCCACATCACGAAGTATCCCAAGTCGATCAAGGAGGCTAAGCAGCGTACCAAGGAGCGTCTGTTGGAGATGCGCGAGCGTATCATCAACGGGCAGGCCAAGTTTGCCAACCTGGCGCGTATGTATTCGCAGGATGGTACGGCCATGCGCGGTGGTGAGATGGATCCCACGCCGCTGTCGGGTCTTGATCCCGCCTTCGGTGACGCTTTGGAGCAGCTGCGTGTAGGCCAGATCTCGGAGGTGGTGGAGTCGCAGTTTGGCTTCCACATCATCGAGCTGCTGGGCAAGCAGGGGCAGCTCTATCATTTCCGCCACATCATCCTCAAGCCCTCCTACACGTCGGAGGAGCTGACCGAGTCGCTCACGACGCTCGATAGTCTGGTGCGTTTGATCCGCGTCGATTCGCTCACCTTCGAGCAGGCGGCTTTGGAGCACTCGGATGATAAGACCTCGAAGATGAATGGCGGTATCGTAACCAACCACGACCTGTTGGAGCGTTACTCGGCATTTGACGCCAACCTCACCGCTACCAAATTCTTGAAGGAGGACTTTGGCGCGATGGGTGGAAAGAGTATTGACGACTACAACGCCATCGTGCGCTTGAAGGAGGGCGAGTTGTCGAGGCCTTATCGCTCGGCAGACCTTATGGGCAACGAGTTGGTAAAGGTTGTTAAGTTATTGAAAATTATCCCTGCACACCCTGCATCACTCGAAGAGGACTATATCCGCTTGGAGGAGATGGCACTCGCGGCGAAGCGTTCCAAGGAGTTTGACGCTTGGGTTGATAAGAAGATTGCCACGATGTATATCTACATTGAGCCGGAGTTCCGTAACGCGGAGTTTGAGAATAAGAATTGGGTGAAGAGTGCCAAGAAATAATGCGTAGGAGGATTGTTGCCATAGTCGTATCTCTCGCCGCGATTGCGAGTATAGTCCTTGCGGGTAGCAATGGGCTACCTGTACTCTCTATGGCTGTATCGCAACCTGACGAGTCGGCACAGCGACCATCACTCTCCTCATCGGCGAAGCGCGATTATGTCGATATGAAGTCCGACGAGGGCTGGCAGATGGAGTATAACGGAGAGAAGATTATGGTTGTTGTCGGCAACTTTGCAGCCCATCACAACGGCACCGTAATTACGGCAGATAGTGCAGTGCGTTATAATGAACGCCACATAGAGTGCTTTGGCAACGTGCTTATAAACAAGGGTACAACCTACATTTACGGCGACAGAGCCGAGTACAACGGCAACACGAATGAGGCGAAGGTCTTCTCGCAAATCATCAAGGTTGTTGATGGCGACGCCACCCTCTACACCTACAACTTTAAGTTCAACACCAAGACCAACGTGGGCGACTTCTCGGGTGGTGGTGTTCTGATAAGTGGTGAGAATTTGCTTGAATCGGATAGGGGATATGTCTATACCGATGACCACAATATCATCTGCGTAGATAGGGTGCAGATGCGCAATGACACCTATGAGATGATAGCCGACTCGGTGGTCTATAACAGCAATACCGAGTACGCACAGTTCTTCACCAATACCAATATCTGGGACGTGAAGGAGGGCGACTACCTCTATGCCGACAGGGGTGCGTTTGATAAGGCGAAGAACCTCTATATTCTAACCCGCAACGGCTATATCCTCACCGAGGAGCAGGAGTTGATGTGCGACACGTTGAACTACTATCGCGATAGGGGTTACGTACACTTGACGAGCAATATCCAGATTGACGACATTAAGCAGAAGATGTTGATGTTTGGCGACTGGGGAGAGTATTGGCGTGAGTCGGGCAATGTCTTCGTTACGCGCGAGCCGTCGGTTGTAAGTTACGACCTCTCGCAGGGCGACACGCTCTATATGCG
>CALAQA010000126.1:0-4642 GCA_937889065.1 uncultured Alistipes sp. | reverse complement strand
GCTTCACCTTCGTGGGCGAGCCTGCAAAGCCCAGCTGATCGGCATCCGGCGTGATGTCGGCGACACCCCACTCGGTAATGCGCAGTTCGGGCAGTTGCTCCACACGGCGTACCACCACTTCGTTCTTTTCAATCGTAAGTTCCGAAGCGGTGCGGGCGGCCTTGTATTTCATCAGTCGCTTGGCGTTGCGGGGACGACACGGTGCAGCCGAGCCATTCACCGTAAGCACCAACGGCAGCGGTGCCTCGACGGTCTCCACGCCCGACTCGATGCGGCGACGCACGACAATTCGTTTCGTGTCCATCTTGACCACCTCCTCGGCATAGGTCACCTGCGGCAGCTGAAGCTTCTCGGCCACCTGCGGACCTACCTGGGCCGTATCGCCATCGATGGCTTGACGACCTGCGATGACCATATCCGGATTGATTTTCTTCAGGGCGCACGCCAAGGCATACGACGTGGCCAACGTATCGGAGCCGGCAAACTCGCGTCCCGAGAGCAGGTAGCCTCCATCGGCGCCACGATACATCGCTTCACGGATGATGTCGGCGGCACGGGCGGGGCCCATCGTCAGCAGATAGACCTGCGACTCGGCTACTCGCTCCTTGATGGAAAGGGCCATCTCGAGGGCATTGAGGTCTTCGGGATTAAAAATAGCCGGCAGAGCAGCACGATTCACCGTGCCCTCTGCCGTCATTGCATCTTTGCCGACTTGTCGTGTGTCAGGCACTTGTTTGGCCAACACGACAATGTTCAAAGCATTATTCATAGAGTGTTGTTTTCGTTCTTCTTAGCGCAGTACCGTCTCGTCACGGTCGGGGCCTACCGAAATCACCTTTACGGGGACACCCGTCTGCTGCTCGATGAAATCGACATAGCGTTTGAAGGCCTCGGGGAACTCCTCGTAGGTGCGACAAGCACGCAGGTCGCACTTCCAACCCTCGAAGTCGGTGTAAACCGGCTCGACATCCTCCTCAATCGAGAAGGGGAACTCGTCGGTCTCTACCCCATTCACCTTGTAGGACGTAGCAACACGTATCGTCTCAAAGTCGTTCATTACGTCCGACTTCATCATAATGAGCTGCGTGACGCCGTTGATCATGATCGAATACTTCAACGCCACCAGGTCGAGCCATCCGCAACGACGCTCACGACCCGTCACGGCACCAAACTCGTGACCGATGCGGCGCAGCGTGGCACCCGTCTCGTCGAACAACTCGGTCGGGAAGGGACCGCTACCCACACGGGTGCAGTAGGCCTTGAAGATACCGAACACCTCGCCGATGCGGTTGGGGGCCAGACCCAAACCGGTGCAGACACCTGCACACACCGTGTTCGAGGAGGTTACAAAGGGGTACGAACCGAAATCGACGTCGAGCAACGTGCCCTGTGCACCCTCGGCCAGAATGCTCTTGCCGGCCTTGAGCGAATTGTTTACGAAGTACTCGCTGTCGATGATTTGAAAACGCTTCAGATACTCAACGGCCTCGAACCACTCCTGCTCCAGTTCGGTGATGTCGTAGCTGTAGTTCAGGCTCTTCAGAATCTGCTCGTGGCGACTCTTGGCCTGGGCGTAGATCTCCTTGAAGTTGGGACGCAGCAGGTCGCCTACACGCATACCGTTGCGGCTGATTTTGTCGGTGTAGGTAGGGCCGATACCCTTGCCCGTCGTGCCAATTTTGGCACTACCCTTGGCGGCCTCATAGGCAGCGTCGAGCATACGGTGGGTCGGCAGAATCAGGTGTGCCTTTTTCGAGATGGAGAGCTGACGCGTAAGGTCGTGGCCGCTCTTGGCCAACTCCTCGGCCTCCTTGCGGAATAAGATGGCATCCAAAACGACACCACCACCGATGATATTGGCTTTGCCACCCTGGAAGATACCCGAAGGAATCGAGCGCAGGACATACTTCTCGCCGTTGAACTCCAGCGTGTGGCCGGCATTAGGACCACCCTGGAAACGGGCTACTACCTCATAGTTCGGGGTCAGCACATCGACCACCTTACCTTTGCCTTCGTCGCCCCATTGCAGGCCGAGAATCACATCTACTTTTTTCATTGAGTTAAGAAGTTCTATTGTGTTTACGAATTATTGTCCGTTTTGGTTGTGTTGGCAAAAATTTGCAGTCAAAGTTACAAAAACTTTTTCGAAAAGCGACCGCTCCGAGCGAAGATTTTCATCAACTTATGAACATTTGCCCGCCTATCGCTCCTCGATGGTGGTCGGCGACTCGAAATCGACCTGCTGACCGGCACGGTAATAGATGACCTCCAGCGTCGGATTTTGGCGGGTGAGCGCCCGCAGCGAGCTGCTGCAAGGGGTCAAATCGAGCGTGCGCAGGGCGTTGCCTTCGGCGTTGAGCATCGTGAGCGATGCGGTGTCGTCAAGGTCGAGTACCGAGAGTCGGTTTTGGTTGCAACGAAGTGTTGAAAGCGTGCGCAACCCCTTCAGCGACAGTTCGTTCAGACGGTTGTTGCTGCAATCGACCGTGCGCAACCAGCGGCACTCGTCAAGCGAAAGGCGCTCGATGCGATTGTTCGAGCAGTCGAGCGTTTCGAGGCGGATGAAGGCCTCGATATTGTCCAACGACTCGATCTCGAGTTGGGGACAAACAATCGAGCGGACGCCCTCGGCTTCGTAGCAAGAGAGGCGTCCGTCGTGGTTGGTGTCAAACTTCTCGATGCAGTAGTGTTCGAAGGCTGCATCGGTAAAGGTCAGGTAGTCGCGACTTTGAGGCCCTTCGTCGTCCCGCTCGGCCATACCACACGCCGAGAGTGTCAGGGCTGCAACTACCACCCAAAGTGGTTTGTGCATAGGCTTTTGTTAGATGTCGATGTCGTCGTCGTTGCTCGATATAGGCTCGTTGGCCTCGTCATCCTGCAACTCGTCGGCACCCTTCAGATCGTCGTCGTAGTAATCCTTATCGTCCTCCTCGCCGGCTTTGTCGTCAATCTTCACATCGATCTTCACCAGGTAGGCCGTATCTTCGGTGTCGAACGGTACGGCATAGAAGAAATCGCCATTGGGTTTGTCGATGCGCATCATGGCATCCGTGAAGCCAAGCGGGTAGAAAGCCTTGACTGCCTCCTGCAGTTCGGCGGGTAAGTTATTGAAGCTCGTTACGATATGCTTCTTGGCGGTATTCGGTTTGGTCATAATGATAGGGTTAATGTCTAAAATTTTCTGCAATTATAAGCAAAAAAAGTAGATTGCACCACATCTGTAATTTTTTTCTTGCATTTTTTTTGTTTTCGTAGGCAGATTGGAACAAAATCCGTACCTTTACAACGCATAAACCCCTTTTTAGCCCTATGATTGGTCGCCGTATAGAGGAGCTGCGCCGCCTGCTCGAATACCATAATTATAAGTATTACGTTGAAAACAGCCCCGAGCTGTCGGACTTTGAGTTCGATACGCTCTTGCGTGAGTTGCAAGATTTGGAGCAGGCCCATCCCGAATTTGACGACCCCAACTCCCCCACCCATCGTGTCGGAAGCGACCTTACGAGCGAGTTCCAGAGCGTGAAGCACCGCTACCCGATGCTCTCGCTCGGCAATACCTATTCGCTCGACGAACTGCGTGAGTTCATCGAACGCATCGAGCGTGAGGTGGGCCCCACGGAGTATGTCTGCGAGCTGAAGTTCGACGGTACGGCCATCTCGCTCAGCTACGAAAACGGTCATCTGTTGCGAGCCGTGACTCGTGGCGATGGCGAGCAGGGCGACGATGTGACGGCCAACGTGCGCACGATTCGTTCGGTGCCCCTGACGTTGCAGGGCGAAGGGTGGCCTTCGTTTTTCGAGATTCGTGGCGAGGTGCTGATGCCCTACGCTTCGTTCGATCGCCTGAATCGGGAGCGTGAGGCACAGGGTGAGCCGCTGCTGGCCAATCCCCGCAATGCCGCCGCAGGAACGCTCAAACAGCAGGCCTCGTCGGTGGTGGCCAAGCGTGGTCTGGATTGCACCCTCTACCAGGTGGCGGGCGACAATCTCCCCTTCGAGAGCCACGCAGCCTCGTTGGAGGCGGCACGCCGTTGGGGCTTTAAGATCTCGGAGGCGGGAACGCTCTGTCGCTCCTTTGAGGAGATTGAAGACTACATTCGCCATTGGGATGAGGCACGTCACGCCCTCCCCTTTGCAACCGATGGCGTGGTAATCAAGGTCAATGATTTTGCCATTCGTCGCCGTCTGGGCTTTACGGCCAAAGCCCCCAAGTGGGCCGTAGCCTACAAGTTCAAGGCCGAGCAGGCCCTGACCCGTCTCAATGAGGTGACCTTCCAGGTGGGCCGTACGGGTGCCATCACTCCGGTGGCCAACCTCGACCCCGTCTTGTTGGCCGGAACGACCGTGAAACGTGCCACGCTGCACAATGCCGAACAGATGGCGCAACTCGACATCCGTCCGGGCGATATGGTCTATGTCGAAAAGGGTGGCGAGATTATCCCGAAAATTACGGCCGTCGAACTTTCGATGCGCCCTGCCGATAGCACCCCCTTTACCTATATTGATAGATGCCCCGAGTGTGGCACGCCGCTGATTCGTTACGAGGGCGAAGCCAAGCACTACTGCCCCAACCAGACGGGTTGCCGTGTGCAGTTGATTGGTCGCATCATCCACTTCATCCGTCGCAAGGCTATGAATATCG
>CALAQA010000125.1:0-26268 GCA_937889065.1 uncultured Alistipes sp. | reverse complement strand
TGGCCAAGGCCTTCGCCCAAAAGATTGACCCTTCGCTTGTTACGGTGCAGGGTACGGCCGTTGGCAAGGCCCTCGAGCAGGCCCTTCTGTCGTTCAGCTCCGACACGGCCGACGAGGGGGCGCACAGCCGTGTGATTGTCCTTATCACCGACGGCGAGAACCACGAAGATGACGCCCTGGCCGTAGCCGAGCGTGCCGCCCAGATGGGCGTAAGCATCTATACCATCGGCATCGGAACGCCCGAGGGTGCCCCCATCAGCATCGGTGGCGACTTCATCCGTGACGAGAAGGGCGAGATGGTCGTATCGAAACTCAACGAGGAGATGTTGCGCAAAATTGCCGACATCACCGATGGCCTTTATGTCCGTTCCAGCCTCAAATCAATCGGTCTCGACGAGATTGTCGAGCGCATCGAGGAGATGGAGAAGAGCGAGCTTTCGACCATCCGTTTCGAGGAGTTCGACGAGCAATACCGTTGGCTGGTCATCATCGCCGTTGTGCTGCTGCTCATCGAGTTTGTTCTGCTCGACAAGCGTAATCCGTTGTTGGCCCATCTAAACATCTTCCGCGAGTAGTTTTTCGATTTTATGCGGAACCTTCCGCACTTCCCTTGCAGGCCCCGAATGGGACGTACGTCAAGTACTACCCATCCGGGGCTTACTTCGCGAAGTGCGAAATCTTCTCGCCTAAAATCAAAAAACGGGGGTGGGAGTGAGCCATTAAGACCTTAAAGATTTTAATGATCTTAAAGAGCTTAAGGTTTTAGGTCAGCTTCGTTAATCGCTTTATTCTCTTTAATCTCTTTATCTAATTTTGAATTCTACATTTTGAATTTTGAATTACAAAAAAGCGCCCCAACCTTGCGGTTGTGACGCTTTTTAGTTTGCAGCCCCTATAAGCCGGGTTCTGTTGCTGTGCCGAGGTCGATTTCGAAAATGTAGCAACCCGAAGTCGCTGAAACCGAACCATCATTACAGCCCCCTGTCATTTATCTACGACGGCGCTCTCACGCCGCCTCCAGCAACCTACCCCCCGACATTGGGCGAGCAACCCTTAATTGTCGGTATACACGGTCTTGCAACCCACGAGGCGCACTGCCGAGGTGTATTGCTACCCTCGCGGTGGGCTCTTACCCCACCTTCTCACCCTTACCCTTGCGGGCGGTTATTTTCTTCTACGCTACTATACTCTCACGAGTATCAAGCCGTTAACTTGCGCGGTGCTCTGCGTTGCTCGGACTTTCCTCCCCCACCCGAAGGTGGCAGCGATAGAGCGCATATGCAGGTGCAAAGATAGCTAAATTTTGCTATCGTGCCATATGTTGAGCCTAAAATCCTACTCGGGCTTAACAAGCGAGAGGTAGAGCTCGTCGAGCTGTGCCTGGGCAACGGGCGATGGACCGTCGAGCATAACATCGCGGCCGGCATTGTTCTTCGGGAAGGCGATGTAGTCGCGAATCGACTCCGAGCCACCAAACAGCGAGCACAGACGGTCGAAACCGAAGGCCAGACCACCGTGAGGAGGTGCACCAAACTTAAAGGCGTTCATCAGGAAGCCGAACTGCTCCTCAGCACGCTCGGGAGTGAAGCCCAAGCACTTGAAGATGGTAGCTTGCAGCTTGGCATCGTGGATACGAATCGAGCCGCCACCAATCTCGGTACCGTTGCAGACAAAGTCGTAGGCATTGGCACGCACACGGCCGGGGTCGCTCTCCAGGAACTCGACATCCTCGGGCTTGGGCGAGGTGAAGGGGTGGTGCATCGCATAGAAACGCTCGGTCTCATCGTCCCACTCGAACATCGGGAAGTCCACCACCCACAGCGGTGCAAACTTCTTGGGATCACGCAGACCCAGCTGTTGAGCCACCTCAAGGCGCAGGGCGCAAAGCTGCGTCAGGGCCTTGAACTTCTTGCCGCAGAGGATGAAGACCATATCACCGGCCTTGGCACCGCACTTCTCGGCCATAGCACGCACCTCGTCGGGCGAGTAGAACTTATCAATCGAAGATTTGATGCCCGCCTCCTCGACACGAATCCAGATGAGGCCCTTGGCACCCACCTGCGGACGCTTCACAAAGTCGGTCAGCGCATCAATCTGCTTGCGGGTGTAGGTTGCACAACCCGTAGCGGCAAAGCCGGTGATGTACTCGGCATCGTCGAAGACCGAGAAGCCGTGACCCTTGGCCAACTCGGTGAGGTCCGAGAACTCCATACCGAAGCGCAAGTCGGGCTTATCCGAACCATACTTCTCCATCGCCTCGATCCAGGGCATACGGCGGAAAGGCTCGGTGAACTCGATGTTCATCACCTCACGGAACATATGCTTGGCCCAATTCTCGAAGATGTTGATCACATCCTCCTGCTCGACAAAGGCCATCTCGCAGTCGATCTGCGTAAACTCGGGCTGACGATCGGCACGCAGGTCCTCGTCACGGAAGCAACGTACAATCTGGAAGTAGCGGTCGTAGCCGGCCACCATCAGAAGCTGCTTCAGGGTCTGGGGCGACTGAGGAAGCGCATAGAATTGGTTGGGATTCATACGGCTGGGTACCACGAAGTCACGGGCACCCTCGGGCGTAGAGCCTACCAAATAGGGGGTCTCGATCTCGAGGAAACCCTCCGAATCGAGGAAGCGGCGAATCTCCTGGGCCATCTTGTGGCGCAGAATCATATTGCGTTGCAGGGGCGGACGACGCAGGTCGAGGTAGCGGTACTTCATACGCAGGTCGTCACCACCATCCGAGTGCTCCTCGATGGTGAAGGGAGGGGTCTGCGCCTCGTTCAGGACCGTGATGGCCGTAGCAGCCACCTCGATGTCGCCCGTGGCCATCTTGGGATTCTTGGCCTGGCGCTCCAGCACCTTGCCCGTCACCTGAAGGACCCACTCGCGACCCACCTTGAGGGCCGTTTCACGCACCTCGGCAGCCGAATTTTCCTCGACGACAATCTGCGTCAGGCCGTAGCGGTCGCGCAGGTCGATGAAGGTCATCGCACCCAGATTACGCACCTTCTGCACCCATCCTGCAAGGGTGACCGTCTCGTTTACGTGCTCGATACGAAGCGAGCCACACGTGTGTGTTCTGTACATATTTTGCGTTTTTAATCTTTTTTCGTTTACAAGCTACAAAGTTAATGATTAAAAGTATTATTTTTGCGGAAAAGAGCCAAAAAATATGACTACAACCCCTCAAAACGACGTTTTTTTTATGCGTCAGGCACTAAACGAGGCCCACAAAGCGTTAGAGGAACAGGAGGTGCCCATCGGAGCGGTCATTGTGGCCGACGGCCAAATCATCGGGCGAGGCCACAACCTGGTCGAGACGCTCAACGATGTAACGGCCCACGCCGAGATGCAGGCCCTGACGGCAGCTGCCGAAACGCTGGGCGGTAAGTACCTGCAAAACTGCACATTGTACGTAACCGTCGAGCCGTGCATTATGTGTGCCGGAGCCATTGGTTGGGCACAAGTGGGGCGTGTAGTGTGGGGCGCCGACGACCCGAAACGTGGGTTTCGCACCTACTCCGAGCGGGTATTTCACCCCAAAACAACCGTCGTGAGCGGCGTATTGAAGGAGGAGTGCGAGGCGCTGATGAGCGGCTTTTTTGCCACATTGCGACGCTAAATTTTGAAAGTTGAGATTTTATAACTAATTTTGCAGCTACATTTTCCAAATACAACAAAGAATTATCTTAAAACTAATTGAATAGAAAAATGAAAAAGCTTTTTGTATCGATGCTGGCCCTGATGGCTGTTTGCACGCTGTCGGCGCAGGATGTAAAGACGGTGTTCAACGAGGGTGGTGCCGCTTATTCGGCCAAGAACTTCAAGTTGGCTGCCGAGAAGTTTGAGCAGGTGATTGCCGAGGGTATGGATGTTGAGGGTATGGAATCGACCGTGGAGTCGGCCAAGACCTACCTGCCCAAGTGCTACTATATGCTGGGTGGTATGGCTGCCCGTCAGAAGAATCTGGACGCCGCTTTGGAGAACTTCACCAAGGCTGCCGACGCTGCCGAGCTGTATGGCGACGCTACCGCTGCCGACAACTATAAGAAATGGGTTGGTAAGATCTACCAGATGAAGGGCGGTGAGGCCTTCAACTCGAAGGACTACGCTACGGCTGTTCAGGTATTCGAGAAGGGTTATGCTGCCGATGCCAACAACACGGCTATGGCGCTCAACCTGGCTATGAGCTACTGCGAGCAGGGCGAGTTCGAGAAGGGTATGGATATCTACGAGGCTGTTGCTTCGAAGACCCACCCCAAGTATGCCGAGGATGCCGCTACGGCCAAGAAGATGATGGCTCTCTACACCAACAACGAGGTAGCCAAGCTCCAGGGCGAGGGTAACTTCGATGGCATCATCGCACTGGCTGACACGCAGCTGGCCAAGAACCCCACGAGCGCCCTCTTCCAGAAGGTTCGCCTTCAGGCTTACCTGGGTAAGAAGGACTACAAGAGCGTTATTGCTCACGCCGATGAGGCTGTTGCCGCTCAGGTAGATGCCGAGGATCAGGGTGATGTTTACTTCCTCGTTGGTGCCGCTCACAACGCCCTCGAGCAGCGTGATCAGGCTATCGCCGCCTTCAAGAAGGTAACGGCCGGTGCCAACCTGGCTAACGCCCAGGCCGCTCTTGCCGAGCTGAACAAGTAATCAACAGCTTGCTTTTACGAGTAAGGGTTGTCCACTTTGGACAACCCTTTTTTGTATTCAAAATTCAAAATTTAGAATTCAAAATTATCTGACTTCAGCAACGGACGGGGTGTGGGTTGTTGTATTGCCGTAGGCAAGCAAAAAGCTGCAAACATTTGCGGAACAGGGAGCGAATTTTTAATTTTTAATTTTTAATTTTTAATTCCCTTTTCTTACCTTTGTATTTACATTTTCACACCCCTTCAAACCGCACGACTATGGCCACTACCCCACTCGCCGAACGACTCCGCCCCCAACACCTCGACGACTACATCGGACAGGAACATCTGGTGGGCGACAAGGGGGTATTCCGTAAGTTTTTCGAGACGGGAAATGTCCCCTCGTTCATCCTCTGGGGCCCTCCGGGGGTGGGCAAAACCACGTTAGCCAAAATCGTCGCCTCGCAACTCGACCGCCCCTTCTTCACCCTCTCGGCCGTCACGTCGGGTGTGAAGGATGTGCGTGATGTGATTGAGTCGGCCAAGCGGCAACGCTTCTTCGACCAGCGACCGCCTTTCCTGTTCATCGATGAGATCCACCGCTTCAACAAATCGCAGCAGGATTCGCTGCTCGGTGCGGTGGAGCAGGGGGTCTTTACGCTGATTGGTGCCACGACCGAGAACCCCTCGTTCGAGGTCATCTCGCCGCTGTTGAGCCGTTGCCAGGTCTATATCCTCAAGGCATTGGAAGATAGCGATTTGCAACGTCTGTTGGAGCGTGCCCTGACGGTGGATGAGGAGCTGAAAAAGCGGGAGATCGAGGTGGTGGAGACAGGTGCGCTGTTCCGTTTTTCGGGAGGCGACGCCAGAAAACTGCTCAACATTCTCGATATCGTGGTGGGGGCAACCGACGGCAAGGTGGTCATCACCGATAAGTATGTCACGGAGTGTCTGCAACAAAACATCGCCCTCTACGACAAGAAGGGCGAACAGCACTACGATGTCATCTCGGCCTTCATCAAATCGGTGCGTGGAAGCGACCCCAACGCCGCCATCTACTACCTGGCTCGAATGTTGGCCGGTGGCGAGGAGCCTCGTTTCATTGCCCGCCGACTGGTGATTTTGGCCTCGGAAGACATCGGTCTGGCCAATCCGAACGCCCTCCTTCTGGCCAACGCCTGCTTCGACACGGTCCACAAAATCGGCATGCCCGAGGCCCGCATCACGTTGGCCGAGACCACCATCTACCTGGCTACCTCACCCAAGAGCAATTCGGCCTATATGGCTATCAATAAGGCGCTTGCACTCGTTGAGCACGACACCACCAACCGCCCCGTACCGCTCCACCTGCGTAACGCCCCGACCAAACTGATGTCGGAGGCGGGCTATGGCGACGGCTACAAATATGCCCACGACTACGAGGGCAACTTTGCCGAGTTGGAGTTCCTGCCCGACTCGCTGCGCGGCACCCGTTTCTACGAGCCGAACACGGGCAACAGCACCGAGCAGAAGATTGCCGAGCGCATCAAAACCCTCTGGAAGGGGAAATACTAACCGCCTATGAAACGTATCGGCATCCTCTCCGACACCCACGGCACCTTCGATGAGCCGTTGCGCCAATTCTTCGCCGAAGTGGATGAGCTTTGGCACGCAGGCGACATCGGCTCGTTGGAGTTGGCCGACGAAATTGCCGCCTTTAAGCCTCTGAGAGCCGTCTCGGGCAACATCGACGGCGGCATCACGCGACGGGTCTATCCGTTGGTTGCCTCGTTTCAGTGCGAGGGGGTCAAGGTGTTGATGACCCACATCGGCGGTTACCCGCGTCGCTACGCCCCGGGGGTGGTGCAACGCATTCAGACACAGCGCCCCAACCTCTTCATTGCGGGCCATTCACACATCCTTAAAGTGCAGTATGACCCTGTGTATGAGCTGCTTGCCGTAAATCCGGGAGCAGCCGGCCTGCACGGTTTTCATCCGTTACGCACCGCCATACGTCTGACGATCGATGGCTCCGAAATGCGTGATATGGAGGTCTGGGAAGCACCCCGCAGATAGCCAAAAATACAATAAACATACTACAATCGTACAATTTTTCGTTTTATCAGCGAAGCTAATTTGGACGATTGTATGAAGCGAAACATCTCAAAGACGCTCGAGGGGCTCATCGCCCGCACGGCGTTTAAGACCACCAAGGCCGAGGTGCGCTCGGCGGTGGGCGACTATTTGGTATTGGAACTTCTGGGCGAGACGGGCTCGATGGCCTATCAGCTGCTCTCGGCACGCCTACAGGATTGGGAGTTGTATCAACTGCGTCTCCGCTTGGAGACGGCCCTTCACGAACAAGGCACGAGGAGAGGCGACACGGACCCCGAAGTCTATTTTCGACAATTTTGTAATCTGCTGACAGCCAAATATGTGGAGACAAATCGCATCTCCACCTCACACGCACTGATCGAACTTCTGGAGGCGCCCGATTCGGTGGCGGCACCGTTGTTTGCCCGCTACCACATCACCGCCGAGGTGCTGCGCCAAGCCCTGGTACAGGTGGAGCAGGATGCTCTGCGGCGCAGCGATGTGGAGGTGCGGATGCTCGACCTGCAACTGCACACCGACCCGACGCGCCATCCCGCCAAGCTCGACCGCTTTGGCACCGATCTCACGGCCGAGGCACGTGCAGGGCGACTCGATCCCGTCATCGGGCGTGGTAGGGAGATTGAACGGATGGTGGAGATTCTCTGCCGACGCAAGAAGAACAACCCCATCCTGCTGGGCGATGCAGGGGTCGGAAAGACGGCCATTGTCGAGGGGCTGGCGCAACGAATGGCCCGAGGCGAGGTACCCCATAAGTTGCAAGGCAAACGGCTCTTTTCGCTCGATGTGGCCTCGTTGGTGGCAGGAACGAAGTTTCGGGGCGAGTTCGAGGAGCGGATACGGGAGTTGATGGAGGAGTTGAAGCGGGACGAGCGGACCATCCTCTTTATCGACGAGCTGCACACCATCGTGGGGGCAGGGGCTACGCAAGGGTCGCTCGACGTGGCCAACATTCTGAAACCTGCATTGGCAAGGGGCGAAATGCAACTCATCGGAGCCACCACCATAGAGG
Organism: uncultured Alistipes sp.; assembly: GCA_937889065.1. GTDB lineage: Bacteria > Bacteroidota > Bacteroidia > Bacteroidales > Rikenellaceae > Alistipes. The sequence goes on along the minus strand of CALAQA010000125.1, from coordinate 18,537 downwards.
AGTATCGGCGTGATATTGAGCAGGATGCAGCTCTCGAAAGACGTTTTCAGCGTATCTCGATCGAGCCACCCACCCCCACCGAGACGCTACAGATTTTGCGCCAATCGGCACCTCACTACGAGGCGCACCATCGGGTGCGCTACACCGACGAGGCGTTGCAGGCGTGTGTGGCCCTTACCGAGCGCTACATCACCGACCGCACCCTGCCCGACAAGGCCATCGATCTGATGGATGAGGCGGGAGCACGGGCACACCTGCAAAGCAACCACACACCAGAGGCGTTGCAGGCAACCGAGCAGGCCCGAGCAATGGCATTGGCGACGGCCCACTATGCCGAGGCGGCCGAGCTGCGCACCGAGGCACTCCACCTGCAACACGCACTGAGAAACGAAGAGGTGGTGACCATCGACCGTCCGTTTATCGAGCAGGTGATGACCACCACGACGGGGATTCCCATCGAACGTCTGGCGGGCGAGGAGACCGACCGTCTCCGAGGGTTGAAGAGCCATCTACAACGACGCATCATCGGCCAGACGGAGGCTGTTGAGCAGCTGACTCGATGCATCATAAGGAGTCGGATCGGACTAAAACGAGCCGACCGACCCATCGGGGTCTTTCTCTTCGTCGGGCCGACGGGCGTAGGTAAGACGCTTCTTGCCAAGGAGTTGGCTCGGTGGATGTTCGACGAGCGACGGGGATTGATTCGGCTCGATATGAGCGAATACAGCGAGAAACACAACGTGGCACGCCTCATCGGCTCACCGCCCGGCTACGTGGGCTACGGCGAGGGAGGACAGCTCACGGAGGCGGTACGCCGACAGCCCTATGCGGTGGTGCTCTTGGATGAGCTGGAGAAGGCCCACAGTGAGGTGTACAATCTCTTGCTGCAACTCTTGGACGAGGGGTGGCTGACCGATGGCACGGGCCGCAGGGTCGATTTCCGCAATACGATTGTGGTGATGACCTCCAACGTGGGTTCTCGCGAGGTGGCCGAGCGGGGTGCGAGCCTCGGCTTCACGACAAGCAGCCGCCCGACGACGAGCAATAAGAACGAGGAGAGCTATCGCAAGGCGCTGAAGCGGAGCTTCTCACCCGAGTTTTTGAACCGTATCGACGAGGTGGTGCTATTTCGCAACCTGCGGGCAGAGGATGTCGAGCAGATTGTCGAGCTGGAGCTTAGCGACCTGCGACAGCGAGCCGAGCAGCTGGGCTACCGCCTGCGTGCCACCCACCAAGCCAAACGCCGCCTGGCCAAGTTGGGCTATGAGCCGCAATACGGGGCCCGTGCCCTGCGCAGGGTGGTGACGGAACATATCGAAACCCCACTTTCGGAGCTGATTCTCTCGGGCGAAGCCCCTGCGGGTGCCACGATTCACATCGAATGCCACCCCACTCGCCACCTCCACCTCCGCATCGCCTAAAAAACGAGGGGCCACACAATTGTGCAGCCCCTCGTTTATCCGTTATCCACGCTTTTATAGAAACTCGAACAACTTCTCGACATATCGCCAGAAGTAGCCGATGGGGTTCAACCAAACGCCATTCTTGCGATAGGCCCGCATGTGGTCCTTCATAATCTGCCAATAGCTCTTCAGCCCCGATGAGGAGGCGCCACCCATACGCATCGTCACAAAATCCTTCGGCAGGTAGTGTGTCGTGATGCGATGGATGTAGATCAAACGCAACAGATTCTCAAAGTCGGCGCCGATTTTGAACGAAGTGTCAAAGCCTCCCGCCTTGGCGTAGGCACTGCGACGGGCGTAGAACGAAGGATGTGCCGGCATATAGCCGCTCAACATCCGCCTACGGGTAAATTTGGCCGACGAGTAGTAGCGCACACAGTGCGACAGATCATCCTCCGAGACATAGTGGATATCGCCATAAACAGCATCTATTGTCTTGTCGCTCAGCGTCTCTGCCACCGCAGCCAACACATCGTCCGAGGTGTAAAAATCGTCCGAATTCAGGATGCCGACCACCTCACCCGTTGCCAACGAAAGGCCTTTGTTCATCGCATCGTAGATACCCTTGTCCGGTTCCGAAATCCAACGCATACGCCCCTCAAACCGAGGCTCGTAGGCCTTAATCAGCGCCAACGTTTCGTCCTTCGAAGCACCATCCACGACGATATATTCGATATCCTTGTACGTCTGTCGCAACACGCTCTCAAACGTATCCCGCACCGTCGCCGCACTATTGTAAGTGGCTGTTATAATCGAAATTTTCATCCTGCAATCTATTGTCTGTCGCTTAACAACTTACGATACAGCGTCCTATATAACTCGTAAATCACCTCTGTTCGATAACATCTATACACTTTGTCGTAAGCTTTTCGGCACAGTTCATCAGCACTCCTTGGGTTCTGCTGGCACCACTGTATCGCAGATACTATATCTGCAACAGATTTTTCCTTGACCAAAATACCGCACAAATCGCCATCTTCTGTTGTCAGCATATCGGGAATGGCTGCTCGGGGAGTAGAAATCACCAATTTACCTAAGCTCATTGCCTCTAAAATGGATATCGGGAAAGCCTCGGAAGGATAATAGGTAGGCAATGCGACAATATCCAAACCTTTCATAAAACGCACCGCATCATTATTATTCATTTTATCGTGCTTGACGATGGTATCCCCATAACAGTCTTGCGCAAGGTCCTTAATGGTCTGCATAGTTTCATCCAAAGCAGGGCCAACAATATCCAAATGTGTACTCGGTTTCAATTGCACAACAGCCTCCACCAATTCCAATATACCTTTTTCAGGAACAAGATTTCCAATAAAGCCAACATGCTCGTAGGTTTTAGGGGTAAAGTCACACGTGGTTGGCACTTCAAGTGAATTTGGCGTCAAAAACACCTTTCCCACGAGGTGCTTTTGATTATTTAACGCCGCCTGAGAGCGCTTGTCCAACACCCATATCTGATCATATAAGGCCATTGTACGACGCAACAAACGCCCCAAAATGCCATTTGAAGCATAGTCTTCCGCTATACATCCGTAACGACAATGCATAATAGTCTTCACACCATAACACCTACATAATTTGGCAAGCATATAATCTCTTAATGTACCGAGGCTGCCACTTGTTGTTGTATGCATTATAGCAACTTGCTTCGTTCTTAAAATCTGATAAGCCTGTTTCAAAACTGAACACATCGCAGACAATCCTGTGATGATGCGACGAAATTTTCCACTTTCGACAACAAGCCGACGGGGTGCCGTATTTATCACTATCAATTCAAACTCATCATTCGGAAATGTTTTAACGAATTTCCGAGACCATGATGATATACCACCGTTTGCCCATTCAGCCACAGGGAATGCACCTAAAACTTTTATCATAATTTATCGAACTTTGATAACGGTCGCAGGGATACCGGAAACCACACCATTGGCCGGCACATCTTTAATTACCACAGAATTGGGTGCCACGATAACATTATCGCCTAATGTAACAGCACCTATAACGGTTGATTTGGGAGACAACACCACATTGTTTCCTATGGTTGGGACCTCCTCATTTGTGTGTCTATTTCCTACTACGACGCCGGAATTCAATGTACACAAATTTCCAATCTGCCGACAATTAACTATCACACCACCTTCAATATGTGGGATGTAAAGTCCATAACCTATCTTGTTGATTGGTAAGGACAGATTATACTTCAAACCCAGGCGTCTATTATAAAAGCGATACCAAAAGCGCAAGGGGGAATGGATGTTGGTGTAATACTCGTATTTGCGCAAAGATTTCAAATACCGATAAACACATGCACCGATATTTCCATAAACGAGTTTAACACAATATGATAACCCCGACCGGATTCCGTTTACCCGTGCATCCTCTTGTAGGTAAAAATGCAATTCGGATTTAGTTTTTATCATTGTCGTGAGAAAATAATGCTAAATAATTACGCGCTGTTGTTGTTATGGAGTATGCCCTATAACTATCGAACGCCTTGGACTTCATCAGCTTGCGTCGTTCGTCAGAAGAGAAGATATACTGCTTGATGGTCTTATAATACTGTTCATCGGAACAATCAGAAGACAACAAACCATTCTGACCATCTTGAATCATATTAACACATCCACCTACAGGTGTTGTAATAGGAGGACATCCCACCGAAAATGCCTCAATAATAGTTATCGGCATTCCCTCTTGTCTTGATGTGAGACAGAAAGCATCCGCAACTGCCATTATATCCCGAATATCGGCTCGTTCACCCAAATACGTAATACCATCGCAAACCGCCGCCGTGATGTCTGCCATAATTTTATCGGAGTCGCAACGCCCCATAATCAACAAACGTATCTTCAGCCCCTCGCTTAATAATCGTTGGAACACGCGCAGCAACATAGGCTGATTCTTCACATCCGATATACGTGCGGCGTGTACAAACAGTAAATCGACACTCTCGCGCAACGCCAGATATTGTTCCATATTTTGCGAAGGTGTGTACTTGCTACAACCATTCATTATCATTGGAGCCACCCAACCATAGAATTGTTGAAAGCTCTTGCCGGACTCTTCAGAAATCGTTATTGGCACCATCAGACGATTGTTGAACATCAACTTACGCGACCATAGTTCGATGCCACGGCCGGCCTCTCGCCGAGCTTCACTATGAATCGTTGCAAAATAACGGCATTTACGATATAATAATGTCGATAGCGTCAGATACTTAATAGCACCCACATGAGCGTGAACAACATCGGGACGATATCGGCGAATTATTTGGAGTATTCGCCCATAACAGCGAAGGTCAAACCCTCGATGCTTTCCGATAGAGACTAACTCAACTTGGTCACTCAACTCATTGCGTACAATATCGGACTCATCCAAATCAAATAATGTCAGAAGCACACAATGATGACCTTGGGCGGCAAACTCGTTTGTTAAATCAACAACAAACTTTTCAGCGCCACCTGTTTGTAATCGCGGAATTATCTCGATGATCTTCATTTTGATTTACATCCAATCGTAAATGTTATACACATATTGAAATAAGGAAACAAAGATGAACAGAAACAGTATCCGCGCATCTGTTTTCGACCGCCTATTCACATTCAGATATTCAGCAGCACATATCACTAACGGGAACACTGCAGCATGCAGGGTTCTTGACGAAATCCAACTGGAAATCGGCTGCATAAAAAACAGCATAGATACATAAATTAGAACGTAGGCATATTTTGCCATAAAGTGTGCCGACTTACTATATAGTGCCGGATACTTACTGATATTTCTAACGACGAAATACATCAACAATAAGTAGGGTGCATATTCCATTACTTGACGTATTTGTCCAATCATGTTCAACTGCGATTCCTCCATCTCAAAGTAGGTATCGATGGTCTCTCCAAACATGGACATTACCGTTGGATTGTTCATCAGTGACGCAGAGATCCCTAAAACCAGCACATACAAGAACGGGAAGGCAACCACTGACGCCTTAAACCCTTTTTTCAAGGAGAAAAACAACGCTAATGGTATAAAGATCATATATATACCAATAGTACGATGCAGTGCAAGAGACAAATACAACAAAATGGCTCCGAATAGATACGAAAGGAACTTTATTGGCATCGGTTTAGTTATATAACTAAGCCCCACCAACAGCATGGCAAAGCCCAATGCGCCGCGTGTAATCACAAAATTATCCAGCACAAATGCTATCAAAAGCAGACCTACCACATTAGCATTTAACCGATAGCGCTTACAAGCGAAAACAAACAATAATGCAGCGGGGCCCCACACACATAATCGCCATAAATAATAATTAGTAGGCAAAGCTTGCACTAACCAAAAATAGAATTTCTCGACATGAACAATCTGGTTATAATAAAGCATTTCTTGGTAATGCTCCATATAATGATATGTATCATGCGACGCAAAGGCAAATACCGAACAGATTATCAAACTTAACGCAACAAATGCATACTTGTTTGACTGAGGCATATCGTGTCGAATTCCATGATGATATCTCAGGAATACAACACCGTACAGTAACAATGCAACAAACGCTAACGAAGCGCTATAATCAAAATATAGTTGTGTCATTCAGTTACACCGATAAGTATCACCTACTGATGGCTTTTCCGACTTGTAGCTTTAGATGAACGAAAAATGCTTTGAACAACGAAACAATAGTTCTATGGAAAGAGACATCTAAAGCCTGCTTCAGCAACCGCTTATTTGCTTTTGAGTGTCGCTTGAACAAAGATGCCAAATAGAACATCGAGCTTCGTTCAAAAAAGATATCTCGACAAACCTTTGTATATTTTTCACCAAAACATTCGGCATACGCCAATACTTGGCGACACAATCGCACCTCCATTTCCGGGCTCTTCGCACTCAATACTGCGCCATTATCCAATCGGCGATACACAGACATCATTGACGACAACCCCCTTATGCGACCTAGCGAAGCACAAGAGAGAAATAAGATCAAATCGCCATATACGAAGTAGGGATTTTTTCGCACCGCTTGGTATAGTTCACTATCAATCACATTGCGCCTAAAACATACCGAAGCCGTAGGTACCGTCCATTTCTTTATAAACTCCACGCCCTCGTATTCCCTATCTTGAACATAGGCAAACAAATCGTTGTATTGTCCACTTGATTGGCAAAACACATTTGCACTATGGAAACACATTGAATACTCGGGATTGGCTTCAAGGAAATCGACCTGTTTTTGGAGTTTCAACGGATCGGTCCAGTAGTCATCCCCTTCGCATAAAGCAATGTATTTACCACGTGCTCGAGGAAACACAAAGGTCGAACTCACCTTTTTGCCCTGCGAATACTGATTCTCGGTTTGATAGATCGGGACAAAGATATTCGGATAACGCGTAGCGTATTCCCGAATAATTGCGGCCGAGCCATCGGTAGAAGCATCGTCGTGGATAACCACTTCGAAAGGGAAAGAGGTCTGTTGCATCACGAATCCGTCGAGACACTGTCGTAGATAGGGTTCGTGATTGTACACCAAACTGCAGATACTGACCAATGGTTGCATAACTATATTTCTTTTCGCATATAATACTTATCGCCTCGGGGCTCCACAATGACAAAGCCGTTTTTTTCGTAAAAACGAGTAGCTTTCATATTATCCACTCGAACTTCCAACTCTACGCAACGACATCCGCAGCAACGTTCATACAAAGCGTTTAACAACTTTGCGCCACAGCCACGACCGGCATTTTCAGAAGCAACGCAGACATAGGGCACATAGGCCACTTTTGTTTGCTGGTTTATATATGCCGCCAACAGACCCACCAAATTATCGTTATCCCGCAACTCAATCAACACCGCATATCGCTTCAGTTTCTGCGCATAGGACACAATGTCCACACTACTTGCAAAGGGAGGGTTGAATGCGCACGAATTATCGAAAAGGAAGTGCTCTATATCTTCTATAGAGCATTGATTGATTGTAATACTTAATGTGCTCATCAATCTAAAACAACCTTCATCAATTCATTGTGATTTTGACAGAAGTGCTCCATTTGCGCTACCGTATCGAAATGCAGGAAGATGATACCCACAGCTTTGCCTGCGCCATCAAAAGCCTCAACGGCATCGCCGGGATGTTTATAGATCACCTCACGATAGACAAACTCTGCAATTTGCTCATCAATGAACACCTCGTTGAATTTGCCGTTTTCGTAACTATGCAACACGTAGTGCATATAACAACCGGGCAAGGCCTCTACCGGTTGGCCGACAAAATCGGGCGTTTCGCCCATTGCCGCTTGTACGTTTGCCTTCACAAGATCAATTCCAAAGGCATCGCTCAACTGAATAGGAATCATATTTCCACCGGCCCGAGGTCCCAACTCCAGGAAGTGGACATGGTCTTGCTTGTCAAGCAAGATCTCAATGTTCAACTCTCCGAATCGAACATCGAGTGCAGTGACAATACGTTGCAACTCGCTATAGATGCGCTCCTTCTGCAACGGAGTCAGCATCGCAGGTTTTTTCTCACCAATAGGAATCAGCGGGCTCTTGACCTCGTCTCGCAAGCACTCCATCTCGCCATAAAGGACAATCTTCCCATCCCACACAAAAATATCGCCTCCGATGACCGAGGGATAACCTCGTTGGATATACTCCTCGATAAGCAGAACTTTATTGCGCGAATAGGAGTCAGCCCACGCAATCGCATCACGCAACCCATCCCAGTTTTCGAGCATCGTAACACCCTTGCTTCCGGAAGAATCGGTAGGTTTAACCACCAATGGGAAGGTAAACCTGCCTGCGTTGGCCTTTATTTCGTCAAGGGGCGTTTCGGGATGAAATGAATATACTTTGGGGCAGGCAAAATTATTATCCTGCAGGAATTGTCGCCAAGGATACTTCAAGCCCAGAATCTCCACACTCTTGGCAGGATTTGTCGGAAGACCCAAACGTTCGGCTACAATGGCTGCAGGAAGTGCTGCAGGATCAGATGCGTAGGCCAAAATTCCATCAACTTTCTCCGTTTTGGCAACTTCATATACGGCCTCGACATCAGTGGTACTGATTCCGTAAAATTTGTCGGCGATGTATTGTCCCGGATTATCGGGTAAGTAATCACATACCACCGTATAGTAGCCCAATTGTTTGGCTGCACGTATAGCGACCAATTGCTGCGCCGAGCCTCCTAACAACAAGATTTTTTTCATTTCTTAAAGAGCCTTTTCAATCGTTTATCCTGCATATATCCTTCACACTCCTGATCAATGAGCGAAGACAAGGAGTTTGTCTCGATAATCTTAAATCCATCTTTGGTAATTGCGACATCGAAGCCTACCCATTTCAAAAAGGACATTGTATTGGCAATCTCCAACACCTTCGCTTTAACCTCTCGGAAGCAGGGAATCTGCATCCCTTCCAATGCAATACCGTGATCGGGATGAACTACATGATTGACAAAACGATCTCCACTTTTGTTTTCGTTAATCGCACCATTGGATTTACAAACGCCCGTCTCGGGATCAACAAAAACCAACACTCCATTTCCCGAGCCCACATTATCCACCACATTACCGTTGCAACCAAAACGATGAAAACAGCGAGCAAGGAAAAACTCCCTTTTCTCTTCATCCCAGGCGCAAAGGAAACGAATGGTGTTCAATGAGGTACTACAAATTCGTGCGGCATAATCATGCTGATAGACATAGGCCGTAATGATGTATTCATTCAAACCATCCACCAACTTACGCAAATCCTCTTTAGAGATCGATTTCCCGTTCAACGTAAAGGTATCGTCTTGTTGCTCGACCAACATAAAACCCTGGCCAACCGACGAATGCGTATGTTTCAAACAGAGTTTTTTCTCTCTGGACAACAAATCGAAGAAATTTTCGACATTCTCTCTGGAAATGCCTTTTCTATCCAAAGGGAGGAATCCGCTTTCATCCTTAAAGTAAAAGTAAGTCGGTACATACTCCGGATAGCGATAAAACAACAAAGGCAAATAAAGTTTCGAGTCTATGATATGCGAATAGGCCCCATTCCAAGGATGTCCCAATGCGTAATCCCGGTCGTTAAGGAACTCCTTATAATTCGACTTGTTGATTTGGCAAACACTGATCGTCTCGGGGGCAAAGCCATATCGCCAACTCCAAAAAGCCTTTGAGCCTTTGTATTTCAGGACACGAAGCTTAATTTGATTTTTAACCCACCTTCCTAAAATTGACTTAATACTCATATTTTAAGCTATAATCGTTGCGAGGGTTCGTTCAATATCTTCGGCCGAGAGTTCGTGGTGCATTGGCAGGCAGATGACCGTGTCGGCCATACGGTGGGCATTCGGCAGATTGGCCGGAGCCGAACTGGGAAGGCTGCGGTAGGTCGAAAAGGTGCTGATAAGCGGATAGAAGTAGCGACGGCCCAGCACATTGGCTGCCTTCATCTTGGTATAGAGTTCGTCACGGGTCATACCATACTGCTCGGCATCGACAAAGATGGGGAAGTAGGAGTAGTTGTGCTTCACACCGGGCATATCGTCAAAGAACGTAATACCCTTCACCTCACGCAGCGCCTCACGGTAGCGAACGGCCACCTGATGGCGTGCCTCGATGGCGGCATCCACCTGGCGGAGGTTCAAAATACCATAAGCGGCACGCACCTCATCGACCTTGCTGTTGATACCCGGGGCTACCACCTCGGTTTCGCCCGCAAAGCCAAAGTTCTTCAGGTAATCGATGCGGCGTTTCGTCTGCTCGTCGTGCATTACCAGAGCACCACCCTCCAACGTGTTATAGACCTTCGTGGCGTGAAAACTCAACGTGGACATATCGCCCGCATTAAGCACACTCTCGCCATTGACCTCGACACCAAAGGCGTGGGCGGCATCGTAGATAATCTTCAGGCCATACTTATCGGCAATCTCCTGAATGCGCTTTGTATCGCAAGGTTTGCCATAGACGTGTACGGGCATAATGGCCGTCGTCTTGGGAGTGATGGCCGCCTCAATTTTATCCGGATCGAGGTTACCCGTTGCAGGGTCGATATCGACAAAGACGGGTTTAATGCCGTTCCACCACAGCGAGTGGGTCGTAGCCACAAAGCTATACGGTGTGGTAATCACCTCGCCCGTGATGCGCAACGCCTGCAATGCGGTCAGCAGTGGCAGCGTACCATTGGTAAAGAGGCTCACATAGGGCACCTTGAGGTAGGCCGCCAACTCTTTTTCGAGCTGCTTGTGGAAGTCACCGTTGTTGGTGATCCACTTGCTTGCCCAAATCTGTTTGAGCAGCTCGTTAAACTCCTCCAAATCGGGCAGCAGAGGAGCTGTTACGGTAATCAATTTATTTTCCATGACCAAACTTGGTTATGATTGTTTGAATGATATGTTTAATCTCTAAATACTCGTCGAATTGGCTCCACTCGCAGATGCCCCACGCCAACACAAACGCTGCAAGCAACTGCAACGGAAGCACCACAAAGGGCGACCAACCTAGCAGCGTGAGCGGGTAGATGGCAGCACCCACCAACAAAGCCACTACAAACGAGGGGAAGATATCGCGCACCTGACGGGCAAACGAGTAGCCAATCATCCGTCCCGAATAGAAGGCGTTGAGCCAATAGCTGATGACGCCCGTCACGATACCACCCATCAGCATCCAATGAATACCCACAAAGATACCCAACAACAGCGGACCGATGGCTATCGTCTTTTTGACAATCTCGAGCCACAGAAAGAGGTCCGAGCGCCCCTGCACCTGCAACATATTAAGATTCAGGGCGTGCAGCGGATAGAGCATCATCGAAAAACAGAGCAGCTGCAACATCGGCACAGCGGGGAGCCACTGGTCGCCCACCAAGACCCGAATCAACGGCTCGGCCACGGCGGCAAGCGACAACATCGCCACAAAGGTCACCAACATCGTCACACGAATCACCTTGCGGTAGGCTGCGCCCAACTGTTCGGGTTGATCTTGGATGGCGCTCAACGTAGGAAAACTCACTCGTTGCACGACGGAGGTCAAATTGCTCGAACAGATGGACGAGAATTGGTAGGCACGGGTATATTGTCCCAACGCCTGGGGGCTGTAACATTTGCCGATGACCACCTGGTTAATCTCCTTCCAAATGGTATCGATGAGGGTCGAAAGAAGCAACTTCCATCCATAACCGACCAACTCACGAAAACTGCGCCACGAAAAGAGCCACGAGGGGGTCCAGCGGCTGAAAACCCATAGTAACAGCGTCGTCAAAAGGCTGCGTGAAAGTTGCTGTCCGACAAGGCTCCAAACGCCACATCCATATACGGCCATTGCGATACCTACACCGCCACTGGTAAGGTTGGCAATGAGCGAGACCTTGGTTTGGGTCTTGAAGTCGATACGTTTCACCAACACGGCACGTTGTACCAATGCCAGCGCATTGACCACCACGATTACACTCATCGCACGGGTCAGCCCCACGAGTGTCGGTTGGTCGAAAAACGCACCCACCCAAACAGCCGAACCATACATCGCTGCACATAGCAACACACTGACAGCCAAATTGCTGTAAAACACGGTGTTTAAGTCTTTTTCGTCAGCGTCGGGCTTGCGAATCAGCGCATTCGAGAGGCCGCCATCGACAATGCTGTTAAATACCGCCACGAAAATCAGGATGATGCCAATCAAACCATACTCGGCAGGGGTCAGCAGACGAGCCAACACCAACCCCACCAAGAAGGTTATACCTTGATTGGAGAGGTTGTCGGCAAAGCTCCAACCAACACCTTTGACAGCCTTATTTCGTAACGAATCAGCCATTAGCGATCCTTATACATCTCGGCGTAGTATTTTTCGTACTCGCCCGAGGTGATGTTGTCCATCCAGGCCTGGTGGTCCAGGTACCAGCGTACGGTCTTTTCAATGCCCTCCTCGAATTGCAGCGAAGGCTCCCAACCCAACTCCTTGTGAAGCTTCGTGGAATCAATCGCATAGCGCAGATCGTGGCCCGCACGGTCCGTCACGTAGGTAATCAGGTCGAGCGATGCACCCTCCTCGTTACCGAGCAGGCGATCCACCGTCTTGATAATCACCTTGATCAAATCGATATTCTTCCACTCGTTGAAGCCGCCGATGTTATAGGTCTCGGCCGTCTTGCCCTCGTGGAAAATCAGGTCGATGGCACGGGCGTGGTCCTCAACATAGAGCCAATCGCGCACGTTCTCGCCCTTGCCATAGACGGGCAGCGGCTTACGGTGGCGAATGTTATTGATAAAGAGCGGGATAAGCTTCTCGGGGAACTGATACGGACCGTAGTTGTTCGAGCAGTTGGTTACGACTGTCGGCATCCCGTAGGTGTCGTGGAAGGCTCGCACAAAGTGGTCCGACGAGGCCTTCGAGGCCGAATAGGGCGAGTGGGGATTGTACTTGGTCGTCTCGACAAAGAACTCGTCGCCATAGGGGGCCTCCCCCTCGGGTTTGGTCAGTTCCAGAGCCCCATAAACCTCATCGGTCGAGATGTGGTAGAAGCGCTTGCCCTCCCACTTCTCGGGCAACGACTCCCAATAGAGTTTGGCCGCCTGCAACAACGACAACGTGCCCATCACGTTGGTACGGGCAAAGGTAAAGGGGTCTTTAATCGAGCGATCGACGTGGCTCTCGGCTGCCAGGTGGATGATGCCATCCACGTTGTACTGCTGCATCAGGGCATAGATGGTGTCGAAATCGCAGATATCAGCCTTCACAAAGAGGTAGTTCGGCTCCTGCTCGATGTCGGTGAGGTTGGCCAGGTTGCCCGCATAGGTCAATTTATCGAGGTTGATGATGCGGTAATCGGGGTACTTGCGTACCATAAGGCGTACGACGTGGCTTCCGATAAAGCCCGCACCGCCCGTGATAATGATGTTACGCTTGAAGTTCATCGATATATTTTTTTAATGATTCTTTCCAATGTGGTATTTCAAGGCCGAGGCGTTGTTGGATTTTTCGTTTATCCAACACGGCATTCTTGGGTCGGCGGGCACGGGTCGGATACTCCTCCGAGGTGCAGGGAAGCACCTCTGCATCGCGCCCCGCCAGACGGCAAATCTCCACCGCAAACTCCCACCACGAACACTCACCGAGGTTGGTATAGTGGTAAAGCCCCTCCACGAACAGCCCCTGTTCGATAATCTGTGTCAGAGCATCGGCCAAATCGGGAGCATAGGTCGGTGAGCCGATTTGGTCGGCCACCACCCGAAGTTGTCGCCGCTCGGACGAGAGGCGCAGGATGGTCTTCACGAAGTTGCGGCCATAGGGCGAATAGAGCCACGCCGTGCGGATAATCATCGCGTGGCAACCCGAGGCCTTGATCAGCTCCTCGCCCGCCAACTTGGTACGTCCGTAAGCGTTGATGGGGTTGGGTTGCGACTGCTCGGTCAGCGTAGCACAACAGCCCCCCATAAAGACGTAGTCGGTCGAGATATGAATCAGCAACGTCCCTTGCTGACGAGCCGCCTCGGCCAGATAACCTGCGGCCGTGGCATTGACGGCATAGGCTGCCGCTTCCTCCTCCTCGGCCCGCTCGACATCGGTATAGGCTGCACAGTTGATAATCAGCTCGATACAATGTGCGGCAGCAAAACCCAAAACCGTCTGACGGTCGGTCAAATCGACCTCACGATCGGTATAGTAAAGTCCCTCGCCGTGACCCAATCGCTGTTGGAGAGAAAGTCCCAACTGCCCCGCTGCACCCGTAATCCAAATGTTCATCTATTCAAACCATACGGCATCCGCCAAAAGGGGATGGTGTTTGTCTTTTTCAGAGAGAATGGCCTCCTCGGCCGAAATCGGCCACGCAATACCCAGCGCCGGGTCGTTCCAGGAAATGGCACCTTCGGCCTCGGGATGGTAGTAGGCATCGCATTTGTACTGGAAGACGGCCTCGTCGCTTAAGACGGCATAGCCGTGGGCAAAGCCCTTCGGGATGTAGAGTTGGCGTTTGTTTTCGGCCGAAAGTTCGATGGCCAACGAGCGACCAAAGGTAGGTGACGAGCGGCGAATATCGACCACCACATCATAGACCCGTCCCACGACCACACGCACCAACTTGGCCTGGGCATAGGGGGGCAGCTGATAGTGCAGGCCACGCACCACGCCATAGGTTGAGCGGGCCTCATTATCCTGCACAAAACTGACCTCCAGCCCCGTTGCACGCCGAAAGCGGGCCTCGTTGAAACTCTCGAAGAAGTAACCCCGATCGTCGCCAAACACCGTTGGCTCGATGAGGAGCAGATCCTCGATTTCGGATTTTATAATCTTCATTTCAGAAGGGGCTATTTACGCTTTTTCTCGTCCATTACCTTCAAGAGGTATTGGCCATACTGGTTTTTAATCATCACCTGGGCCAACTCGCGCATCTTCTCGTCCGTGATCCAACCTTTGCGGTAAGCGATAGCCTCCAGACAAGCCACCTTCAGCCCCTGTCGCTTCTCAATCACCTCGACAAAGGTCGAAGCCTCACTCAACGAGTCGTGGGTACCCGTATCGAGCCAGGCAAAGCCTCGGCCCAAAATCTGCACCTTCAACTCCTTATCCGCCAGGAAACGCTGATTGACCGTTGTAATCTCCAACTCGCCACGAGCCGAAGGCTTGATGCTCTTGGCCACATCCACCACCTTGTTGGGATAGAAATAGAGACCAACCACCGCATAGTTGGACTTCGGAACGGCAGGTTTCTCCTCGATCGAAAGGCAGTTGTACTCCTCGTCGAACTCAGCTACACCGTAACGCTCGGGGTCACTGACGTGGTAGCCGAAAATGGTGGCTCGACCCTCCTGCTCGGCAGCAGCCACGGCACGCTCCAACATCGGGCGGAAGCCCTGGCCGTAGAAGATGTTATCGCCCAGCACCAGACAGGCGGCATCGTCGCCGATAAACTCTTCGCCGATAATGAAGGCTTGCGCCAAACCATCGGGCGAGGGTTGCTCGGCATACTCGAAACGAACGCCATAGTCCGAGCCATCGCCCAGCAGACGCTTAAAGCCGGGCAGGTCCTGCGGCGTGGAGATAATCAGAATCTCACGAATACCGGCCAACATCAACACCGAGATGGGATAATAGACCATCGGTTTGTCATAAATGGGAAGCAACTGCTTGCTTACCCCCTTGGTAATGGGATAGAGGCGGGTACCGCTACCTCCGGCCAAAACAATTCCTTTCATTGCTATTTTGCTTTAATAGTTTTCGGTTTTAACAAATGGCTCCATAATTGTGTCAGGAAGGTGACCACACTACCCTCTCGATAAGCCAACGAACGTTTCCAGCCGTTTTGACGCCAACGACGGAACTTGAAGCCGACAACCTGCCAAAACGAGCCACTCGGCACCTTTGCCGATGGAGACAAAACCTCCTGCAACACCCGATTGGTAAGGGCCTTATCCGACGAGATTTCAGCGAACCACCGACTTTCCGCCCCCAACCACTCCACGGCTATGCGATTCATTACCAACAGGAAACGCTCCATATTCGCCCGTTGAGCCTCTTTCTGTAACCCCGTCCAATCGATTTGCTGATAGTTCTTTTTCACAAACAAAGTCCAATCCACTAACATACGCAGACCTATCTCGGTTGCAGCGAAATGAGACGAGGTGTGGCGCAACAGATAGAGTGCGTGAAAATCCACATTGGGGATATAACACACCCCCTTGCCGCATTGCAACGTGTGGGTAGAGGCCTGCGCCAACTCCTGCATGCGTGTCTCAACCGGTCGATTGGAGCGATGCGCATAGATGTTGGTGAAGGTATAATGGTTCTCGACGTGCACCCCCTCAAAATCAAAGACGGTGTGCTTGTGTTCATCCTCCGAAACCACAATTCGACGTTCCGCTGCAATCAGTTCATCGCCCCGTTGCTGTTCGCCAAAGAGCCAAATATCGATATCTCCACAAGGACGATGGCAAGGTACAGGGTAGTTCAAACTCAAACCATAGCCCTTCAGGACCATCATTTTCAGGTGGTGTGCCGTATAGAACTCCGCCAAATGAAACAGCGCCTGTTGCTGCTTTGTGTATCGCTTTTCGATTTGTTGCGTGGTCATTGCCCACTGCAAGCGGATGGCTCGGGGTGGTTGCAACGGCTGAGGCAACTTGTCAATCGAATCCCACACCAGAGCAGCCACACCTTGCTCCACCGAGAGGCGGTAGAGTTGTTGCCACTCAGCCTCACTCAACGCACCAAACTGCGTTGCATCCAATTCGGTTTGATGCAACGAGGCGCGTAAAGCAGCAAATAACGGGTGGAAAATCGACATCTTCAACGACATTTACATCTCTCGACGGCGAATCTTGATACGGATAGCCTCTACGGGGGGCACCTGGCAGACCAACGCCAGGTAGCCACCGCCACCTGCACCCGAGAGTTTCCAGGCCAGGGCCTCGTTGCGATAGCGCTCAATCCACTTGTTCACCTCATCGTTGAGCATCGCCGGGAACATCGCCGTTTGGGCCTCGAACGAAGCACGATAGGCGGCAGCAAAAGCTTGCAAATCACGTTGCTGAATCGCCTCCCAGCAGGCATCGGCCGCCGTTGTCAGGGCCTTCACGCCCGCCTCGTCGATTTGACAACCGGCCACCACCGACGTACCCTCGGGACGGGGGAACATCGGAATAAGACAGAGGTGGCTCTCCAGCCACGCCAGCGTCGCCTCATCGTGGATGGTCTCGATCTTCTCGGGCCAATAGTGGTTGTCGTAGTAGTGGCGGCTCACTCCCGGCACACAGATACCGATGGCATCTTGTGCGCCCGAAATGTGGCCATCCTTCTCCGGCTCATTCTCGAAGCAGAAGACCAACTTGGCCAACTTCTCGGGGTCGTAGGCGGGGAGGTTGTAGGGCCACAACTTCTTCATCGCATTGCGGGTCGAGGTGGACATACCGGCACGCTCCATAAACTCGATGGTCGGCTCCAGCGAGATGGTGATGGCCCAACCGGCGCCATACTTCGAGACGTAGGGTTGGTCGATCCACGTACCTGCCAAATCGAGGCGATAGGGGAGCTGCGACTTGACGGTCGTACGCAACGAGGTGGTCGAGCGGGCCTCCAACCCGGCATCGGGCTCGCGCTGCAAAACGACATACTCGATGCCTCGCTCGGCGCAGAACTGACGCTTGGTCTCCGAGCCACCATCCTCATTGACGACAAAGATGTCGGGCTTGATGCGATCCACCGTCTCGATGAAGTCCATCATCCCCGAGCCCGGGTTGATGTAGGCCTCTTTGACATAGCGAATCGAGCGCACCATATAGAGACGCTCATTCTCCGAACAGATGGTTTTGCGGGCCTTGAGTTGGAAAATCGTAGCATCGGATCCGATACCCACATAGAGGTCGCCATATTGCGATGCCTCCTTAAAAAAGGCCACGTGTCCGCTGTGAAGCATATCGTAGCACCCCGAAACAAATACTTTCTTGTTTGCCATATCGATTTCTTAACTTTTCCAGGTTTGGTACCACGCCACAAAACGGGCAATACCCTCTTCAAGCGTGGTTGTAGGCCGATAGCCCACCGCCTCCTGCAGGCGTGTCGTATCGGCATAGGTGGTATAGACGTCACCGGGTTGCATCGGCAGCAACTGCATCACTGCCTCCTGCCCCAGGGCCTTTTCGAGTGTATGGATAAAATCCATCAACGGCATCGGGCGACCTCCACCGATGTTGAAGATTTGATGCTCGGAGGGTTTCACCTCACGTTGCATCACACGCACCACCCCCTCGACAATATCGTCGATGTAGGTGAAGTCGCGCGACAGATTGCCTTCGTTGAAGACCTTAATCGGCTCACCCGCCAAAATGGCCTTGGTGAAGAGCATCGGAGCCATATCGGGACGCCCCCAAGGGCCATATACGGTAAAGAAACGCAACCCCGTAGCCGCAAATCCATAGAGACGGGTATAGCACGCAGCCATCAACTCGTTCGTCTTTTTGGTCGCTGCATAGAGCGAAACGGGATTATCGACCCGATCATCCTCCGAGAAGGGAACCTTCGTATTCCCCCCATAGACCGAGCTGGAGGAGGCATAGACCAAATGTTGTACGCCCTGTTTGCCATCGTCGTAGCTGTGA
>CALAQA010000124.1:0-2792 GCA_937889065.1 uncultured Alistipes sp. | reverse complement strand
TTTTGCAGGAGCTCTCGGTCGAGTTGATGCGTAAAATGTTACCATCGATGATCGCTTTTCACTGCGATGAGGGGGCTCGGCAGGGCGAGCCTTTCGAGCTTACGCCTCAAATAATCGGGCACTACAAATTCAAGATGCGCTATATCAAAGAATTACAGGAAATTATCGATAATTACAACCAGTCAAAAAAACACTAAAAACACTAACACATTATGAAAAAATTATTTGTAATTTTTGCAGTAGTGGCTCTTGCAGCCTCGTTTTCGGCTTGCAACTACGACGACAGTGAAATTTGGGACTCGGTAAAGGACCTCGAAGAGCAGGTGGCACAGAACACCGAGGATATTGCCACCCTCTCGGCCCTCATAGATGCCTTAAATAAAGGTAAGGTTATCCTCTCTACCGAGTACACAGCCGAGGGTGTGGTGCTCCATTTCAGCGACGGTTCGTCGGTGACGATTAAAAATGGTACTGACGGTAAGGATGGTGCCAACGGCAAAGACGGTCAGGATGGCGAGGATGGAAAAGACGGCCAGGATGGCGACTCGTTCTTTGTCTCGATTGAGGAGACCGACACCACAGTGATTATTACGCTGGCCGACGGTCGTGTCATTGTCCTGCCCAAAGCAACCGAGAACAATGAGGAGCAGCTGCCCTATGAACTGCGCATCCTCTCGTTTGAGGATGATACCGAGCAGTTCGAGGCCTACACCATCACCGGTTTTGACAGCGCAACCCAGTCCTATTACGACCACCCCGTTGCCAAATGGAGCGACCTGATTGACACGCCCGAGTATGGCGGGCCGTTGACCTATGGCGATATGGGATACTCGGGTGAGATGCGTGGTTGTGACTACCATTGGTACGACGAGGGCAACACCGGCCTGGCTTCGGAGTTCCCCGTGAACTACGGTTCGAAGGTCTATTGGGGTGGTGGCCATGTGGTGTCGAACTACGCCTCGACCGACTACAAAACCTACGGCTCCTATATGCACCAAATGACCGTCTATGGTCCCGAGGGCAAGGGCGGCCACAACGACACGCCCAATTTCGGCATTCACTACGGCTACATTGATGGTTCAGATTACAACATGACCGAGGTTTTGCCCTATTTCTATTTTATGGATGGCAAGGCTCGCGTCATTGACCACATGTGGGTAAACAACTCCTGCTATGCCATCAGTTGCTTTGCCGACGGCAATAGTTTGACGGCGAATATCGGCGAGAACGACTACGTGAAGATTGTGGCTACGGGTTACCCCGCCGACGGTGGTACCACCACTTCGGAGTTCTACCTCTGCAACGGTCCCGAGCACTTTGTTACCGAGTGGGCCAAGTGGGATTTGAGTGAGTTGGGTGCAGTAGTGAAGGTTGATTTCAACATCCTCGGTTCGAGCGACAACGGCTACGGCTTCTCGCAGCCCTCCTATTTCGCCTATGACGATGTGGCTGTTCGTTTTGACAAATAACCCCTTCCGTGTATGATCTTTCCAACAAAGAGAACTCTGATTATTGGTTTGGCTTTGGGTCTGATTACCTCGTCGTGCAACATCGACGAGGCAGTCACCCTCGAGCCAACGCCCGAACAGGAGGAGAGTCACTACCGTCCCGCTGTGGATGCAAGCCACGTAGCATGTAACAAAATCTACGAATACACCCCTGCTCCCGGACAGTTTATCGGCGAACGCAAGACGGGTGGTTTCGATGGTTCAGAAAACACGCCCGAAGCGGCCATAGCCTATGCCGAGGGGAGATTCGAGGCGGAAATATGGGTGTCGCTGGGAGGCTTCGGCGGTTACCTGGTCGTCGGATTTGACCATAGTGTCGATAACGGCGATGGCTATGACCTGGCTGTTGGTTGCAATGCCTTCGACGGCTCGTCGGAGCCGGGTGTTGTGTGGGTGATGCAGGACGAAAACGGCAATGGCCTGCCCGATGATACTTGGTTTGAACTCGCCGGCTCGGAAACGGGCAAAGAGGAGACGATTCGCAATTATGCCGTCACCTACTATCGCCCCGAACAGGCGCAGAAGCCGGTTCGTTGGAGCGACAACCTCGGCAACGAGGGACAGGTGGACTACCTCAAAACCTTTCATAACCAGGATTACTACTATCCGCAGTGGATCGAGGCCGATAGTTACACCCTGACAGGCACTCGATTGGAGCCTCGCAACTACGACCAATCGGGAAACGGCACCTATTGGGTCAATGGCCACTACGATTGGGGCTATGCCGACAATTTCAGCCCGACCGACTTTGCGTGCGTGGAGATCGAAAATCGCTTCGATATTGCCAACGCCATCGACGCCGAGGGGGCCTCGATTCAACTCACCCACATTGACTTTGTGAAGATTCAGTGCGCCGTCAATGCCAAGAGTGGTTGGCTGGGCGAACTCTCGACCGAGGTGACAGGGGTGAGTGACTATGGGTTAAGACTACGAAGACAATGAGGAAATTTGGCAACATAGGCTGGGTGCTTCTGGCTTTGCTCCTGCTTCCTGCCTCATGTATGAAGTGGGAGTACGGCTTGGAGGAGGAGTTCGATACATCGGGCTCCACCGAGGGGTTGTTTATCTGCAACGAGGGTAATTTTCAGTATGGCAATGCCACGCTTTCGTACTACAACCCTACCACCAAGGAGGTCGAAAACGAGGTCTTTTATCGTGCCAATGCGATGAAACTCGGCGATATCGCGCAGTCGATGGTCATCCGTGACGGCATAGGGTGGGTTGTGGTGAATAACTCGCATGTGGTCTTTGCCATTGACATCAACACCTTCAAAGAGGTAGGGC
>CALAQA010000123.1:0-8549 GCA_937889065.1 uncultured Alistipes sp. | reverse complement strand
AAGAGGTTTTTGGCCAACTGCTGCGTGATGGTCGAGCCACCACCCTGCGACGAGCGTTGCAGCATCACCGTCTTGATGGCCACACGGGCCAACGAGCGGATGTCGATACCGGCGTGGCCTCGGAAGCGGATATCCTCGGTCGAGATGAGGGCCGCCACCACCGGGGGCACATCGTGGCCGTCGAGGTGGATGATGCGGGTCGAATCCTGCGGAAAGAGGTCGGCATACTGCACATACGAACGATTCTGGATGAAGAAGGTCGAGAGCACCTTGCCATCCTCGGAGTAGATCTCGGTAGCCAGGTTCGACTTGGGGTTTTCCAACTCCTCAAACGAGGGCATACGTCCAAAGACGCCCATTGCCGTGAGGGTGAGCATCAAGGCCACCAACGCCACCGGAGCGAAGGCAATAATCCAGAGCCATTTTATCAGATTGGGGCGCTTTGCCCCGGGTTGTTTCTTAGCCATACAACGAGGGTTTTATCCTATAACGGTGCAAAGATACATTTATTTTCCGAATTATCTATGATAATTTAGAAAGGCAGTCCGAGCGAGAGCGAATACCACATCTCTTCGTTCGAGGTGCGGAACAGCGAGAAGGTGACGGTCGAGGTGGCCGAATCGGGCATACGCAACACATTGAAGTCGAACGCAAGCTCGCCACCTGCCGACCAGAGGTTGTATTTGTTGAAGCCGTAGCGGAAGCGTGCCCCATCGAAACCTACCCCCAGGCGGATGCGCTTGATGAACAATACCGACGGAATACCCCACTCGGGATAGCACAACGGCAGGCGGTAGTTAATCGAGGTGGCGGCATAGGATTCGCTCACGATATCTCCCACGCTGAATCCGCGCGGCACCAGACGGGCCGATTTGTAGCTTACCGGCGCATAACCCGAGGGGAAGCGATAGCCCCCCACGGCATCCTGCCAGAGGCCCTCGATTTGCAGCGAGTGGTGCGGAGCCACACCCGGTAGGTAGAGGTTGCCATAGAGCAAGGCCATCGAGGCAAAGTCGCTGTTGGTGGGATTGAAGGCGTAGGCGGCCATCACCTGGTAGCCCAAGCGGGGCAGGAAATCACGGTAGGCCATCTTGCGTTGTGCCCCCACCGAGGCCGAGAGGGTCAGCTTGTGGATGCCCTCGTTGTAGCCCAACGATTGGAGGTTTGAGATGGTGTTGTTTTTCCACTCAATGGCCGAAAAATCAGCCACATAACTATTGGCATAGTTCCACGCCGCACCCACGCTCAACGAGCGCACCACGCCTCCACGCTCGAAAATCAGGGGCAGGGTTGCCGAGGCCGTCAGCGAATAGTGGGTCTGCAAATCGGGCAGCGGCTGGAGGTAGTGCTGTTGGGTCTTGGGGTCGTAGTAGCCCACCGAGTAGGCCTCCTGACCGCCTCCGTAGAGGAAGTCCAGTCCAAGCCGCAACCCCAGGCTGCTGTTCCGCACACCGAGTTTGACGATCGACCCCTCCTCCTCGCTCCAGCCGTAGGTCAGATAGCCCTCGGTATTCGAGAGCAGGTTTTGCGAGAGGAGCGTAGCGCCGAGGTTGAGATTCACTTCGTGGTTGTCGATGATTTCGTAGGGGTCGAAGGAGAGGGGGGCCCAACTGTGCAGGTTGATGCCTCGCAGCACCTTACCAAAACGGCGAACAGGCATCCTCTCGGCCTGTTGCGCCTCTTCGGTTGCCGTGAAACGCACCGTGTCGAGGTTGATGGTCTCCCATCCCCGATAAGAGGGATTGACCACATTGCGGGGCGTGGGTTGCCACTCGACGGTATCCGCCAGCGGAGCATCGAGGCGGGCAACGTGGTAGCCCTTGCGGGAGTAGGTCGTCAGCAACACACCCTGCGCCGAAGGGGCGGGGGCAAAGGCACCGTAGCGGGAGCGGCTCAACGTACGCTCCACACCATTGGCCAAATCGAGGCTGTGAATCTCGTCCTTACCCGAAGCAATGGAGCCGAAGTAGAGCACCCCGTTTTCGGCACGTAAGTCGCTCAGCGTCACATAGGCGGGGCGAGTCACTTCACGCACCCCCTGCGACGAGAGGGCCACAATCGACATACCCTCGTCGTTGGTCAGAAGGGCGTAGAGCGAGGCGGTCGCAGCGTCCCACGCCAGGCCGTGAATCTCCTCGCCGATGGGCAGCACCAACTCCTCCCAGCCGCCGACACGCAACACATAGCGACCCTCGGGGCGGTATTCGACATAGGCCAAGCCGTTGGGCGTGGGGGTCGGATAGAGCACCCGAGAGGCGCCCGAAACACGCTTCGGACGGGATTTTTCACGACGGGTGTCTATTTGCCAAAGTTGCGAATTAACCCGCTCCTCGAAGAGGTTTGACTGTTCGTATTCGGTCCAATAGAGCACCCCATCCTGCAAGGCGGGACGGGATGAAAGCGTACCCACACGGGCCAACAGCCGTTCGTTGCCCTGCGAGTCGATGGTCACCAGACGCGAGGGTTTGGCGTAGCTCGTTTTAAGGGCCACTACCTCCGCCTCGTTGAGCTGCAAGGGCCAACGATAGGTGGTGTAGTCCGACGAATCGATTTGAACAATCGGATGGCTGTTCTCCTCCACCTCCGAGAGGGGTTTCCAATGGGCGTTCAGGTGGGAGAAGGTGTCGTGAAAGAGGGCGTTGGGGGTGGTGTCGTAAAAACGCTTCATCCCCACACGGGTCGTAGCGAAGCAGTAGGGATTGCGCACGGCAAAGGGGCCGATGCGGTCCCACATATTCTCGCCATAGCGGTCGTAGGCGTAGGCCGAAAGTTGATAACCCAGGGCATAGTGGTTGGGAATATGGTCACGATACGACCCTGAAAACCAACGGTCTATATTCTTCTTACGTTTGCCTCGGTGCGTGAGGCCGATCTCTTCGCCAATGGCTCGGTAGGCCATCGAGAACGAGGGTTGCAGGCCTCGGCCATAGCTCGACATCAACGTCTCATTCAACACGGCATCGCCCTCCAAGGCCCACAGGGGCATAAACAGCAGGCTTGTCACCGACCCCTGCTGACCACCCAGCCAACTCAAAATGCGGGGCAGGCCACGATGCAGGTTGCCATACTGCGCTGCGTGGCGGTACTCGTGGGTCACCAACTGCTTGACCCAGGGCATCGAGTAGCTCTCGGTGGCAGGAAGCGAGAGAAATTCGATACGCTTCGGCAGGTACATCGCCAAGCCGTTGGCATCGAAATTCTCGGTGTGGACGACAAAGGGCATCCGCAACGCTTTGCGTGAGTAGGTGGCTCCGATGTAGGGACTTACGGCCTCGGCATAGTGCATCACTCGACGGGCCAACTGCGTGGCCGTATCGGGGACAATGACCCGCAGCTCGCCACTGCGCAACTCCCGCCAACGGGTGGGCGCATCGGCACCCCAACTGTAATACTGTGCTTGGGCCACGTCAACCATACACAGCCCTATCATCACCACCAAATAGCGCAACACCCTACAAATCCGCATCGGCAATTTCTTTAATTTTGAATTTTGAATTCTAAATTTTGCATTTCTCTCTATTTAGCCGCCTGCCCGTTTGCAACGGTAACCGGCACGGGTCAAGAGTTCGACCACACGGTCACGGTGGTCGCCCTGGATGATGATTTCACCCTCCTTGGCGGCACCGCCCACGCCGCATTTCGACTTCAGTTCTCGGGCCAGGGCGGCCAAATCCTCGCTGCGACCCACAAAGCCCTTGACCAGGGTCACAACCTTACCGCCCCGCTGCTTGCGGTCCAACCAGACACGCAGGTTCTGCTCCGCAGGGGGTAACGTATCGGGCTCGGTGGGGGTATCGGTCTCGAATTGAAAGTCGGGATTGGTCGAATAGACCATTCCGAGGCGTGCTTTCCAATCGTTATCTGCCATAATTTGTACTCAATGTTGGTAATTACATCCACTACTTTGCGCAAATTTACGAAAAATAATTATCTTTGCTCATACTATGGCGAACAACTTTACCGAAAAACTACTACGGCTCAACCCCTTTGGCAAGAGCGACCCCAACCCCGGATTGCCGGCCATCCTGCCCGACACCTCCGACAAGCACCTCGTGAAGGTCTATGTCGAGGGGTACGAGGATGTCGCCTTCTGGCGTGCCATCTTCGATAATTTCCGCAACCCCTACATCCGCTTCGAGATTTCGGTGCCCGATCGTGGCGACCTGCCCAAGGGCAAAAAGGTGGTGATGAGTATGATTCCCCGCTCGTCGGAGGATCTGATTTTGTGTGTCGATTCGGACTTCGACTACCTCTTCGACGGAGCCACCGAGACGGCCCACCTGGTCAATGCCTCGCCCTTCCTGTTCCACACCTACGCCTACGCCACCGAAAACTACCTCTGCTACGCTCCGTCGCTGCATAACGTCTGCGTCAAAGCGACGAAGAACGATACCCGCATCTTCGACTTTGTGCGCTTTATGGAGGGCTACTCCCGCACGATTTACCCCCTGTTTGTCTGGTATGCCTACTCGGCTCTGCAAAGTTCGGAACACATCTTTCCGCTGGCCGACTTCAAGGCCGCCGTACGGTTGGGCTACCTCGATTTGAGCCAAAACGGCGATAACACACTCCTCTGGCTGGGGCGCAACGTGGCTCGCCGTGAGAAGCTGCTCAAAGAGAAAAATCCGCAGATGGTTGCGCCGATGAAACGTTTCGAGCAGCTCTTGGCCGCCCGAGGCGTAACGCCCGAGACCACCTATCTATATATGCACGGCCACACGTTGATGGACAACGTGGTGATGGTCTGCCTCAATACGGTGTGTCAGAAGTTGCGTGAGTTGTCGATTGCCCGCATCCACGCCTCCACAAAGAAGGGGTTGGCTCTGAAGAACGAGCTGGCCAACTACAACAACGCCCTGCGCTCGATACACGATGTGTTGCTCGACAACGACAACTACACCGATTGTCCGCTCTACCTCAAGCTAAAGGCCGACATCGAACGATACCTCGATCGGGCCATCGCCAAGCTGAAGGCCGAGGGGAAAATTAAAGAATAAGCAAAAGGGGCTGTGACGAACACAGCCCCTTTTCGTTGTATTACCGCTCCTTGATGTAGCCTCGGCGATAGGCTCGGAGCAGGTTTTTCAGATCTTCGATTTGTTCTCTCAGCTCACGGCCGATGTCCGTGTCACGCACCTTCTCACGGCGACCCATCATCTCGACAATCTGGGTCGTGCTGTGGATATCCGTACCATTCAAAATCGCCTCCTCGGCCGACTTGAAGGGCTCGTGCTGCACCAACTCGAAGCCTCGGCTGTGATAGACCAACGTGTAGCCCGCAATACCGGTCTTGTTGTGGTAGGCCTTGGCAAAACCTCCGTCGATCACCATCAGGCAGCCCCCCGCCTTAATCGGGTTCTCACCCTTACCGGCACGCACAGGCACGTGGCCGTTGATGATGTGGCGGTGCGAGCCCGTCACACCAAACTCATCGAGCAGACGTTCGCACACCTCGGCCGAGTCACGCAGCGTATAGTAGGCCCCCTTCTCCTCCTTGTGGGTGGCCGTATCGGCGATGAAGTAACGCTCGAAGGTGGCCATCTTCGACTTGCCGAAGAGGGGCGAATCGGCACCACTCCACAGGTACCAGAAGTAGTCGATGGCAAAGGCGCGTTCTTCCCCCTCGGCACCCAGGTCGAAGGCAGTGCGCACCAACTGATCGACACGCTGCATCAACTCCTTGCCCTTGACCGTCGTTTGACCGATGGTCACCTCACGCAACGTGCCGTCGGCATTGAGCGGCACCGAGGCGTGGAACAGGAGGTTCGAGTTGTAAATCTCGTACATTCCGCCGTGCGAGAGGAGACATCCGACGTGGGTACGCAGACGCTCGCTGATGGTGAACGAGTGTTTCAGACGCTCCATCAGGTCGGCCTCCTCGGGGGTCAGGGCGTAGGGGTCACGAGGATCGAGGGTCGGGAAGTTGCTATCGATAAGCGGATAGGTCACCCCATCGAGGGTGATCGTACCATTCTGTTTGTCAATGTGTTCCAGCAGGCAACGGTGCGCCATCCCCCACTCGGGATGCGCCTTGCACATCCGGCCCTCCAACTTGAAGCCGATGACCGTTATGGCCTTGTGCATTTGGGCAATCAGACGCAGGGTCTTCTCGTTCAGGTCGGGACGATTCTCCTCGACGTGCGGAGCAAAGATGCGGCAGTCGTCGTCGGCATAGGTCTCCATGGCAAAGGTGGCCAGAGGGACCATATTGATGGCATAACCATCCTCCAACGTAAAGGTGTTGGCATAGCGCAACGAGAGACGCAACACGCTGGCAATGCAGCACATATTACCCGCCGCTGCACCCATCCACAACACATCGTGGTTACCCCACTGGATGTCGAAATGGTGGTAGCCGCAGAGCGTATCCAAAATCAGGTGGGCACCCGGACCTCGGTCGAAGATGTCGCCCAGGATGTGCAGACGGTCAATCGAGAGGGTCTGAATCAGGTAGCAGAGGGCCACGATGAAATCCGACGCCCGACGGGTCGAGACGATGGTACGAATGATGACATTGAGGTAGGCCTGCTTGTTGCTCACATCGGAGGTTTCGTGTAGCAGCTCCTCGATGATGTAGGCATACTCCTCGGGCAGGCTCTTGCGCACCTTCGAGCGGGTATATTTCGACGAGACATCACGACACAAGACGATGAGTCGGTTGAGGGTGGTCGTGTAGAACTCCTCCAGATTGGTCTCGGTGCGGCGTACCAACTTGAGCTTCTGCTCGGGATAGTAGATCAGGGTGCACAGCTCCTTGATTTGGTCGTGCGTGAGGGTTTGACCAAAGAGCTCTTTGACCTTGCGTTTGATGTTACCCGAGGCGTTACGGATGACGTGCTGGAAGGCCTCGTTCTCCCCGTGCAGGTCGGCCAGGAAATGCTCCGTAGGCTTGGGCAGGTGGAGAATCGCCTCCAAATTGATGATCTCGGCCGTCACACTCGATACGGTCGGAAAGTCTCGTGCAAGGAGTTTGAGGTAACGCAAATCCTCCTTCACATCTCGTTTAGTAAGCTCGTTTGCCATAATTCACGCTTAAATCCGATTGCGTAGCCACTCGCAGGACTACATTCATACAAATTTACGCATTTGTTTTTGAAATTCAAAATTTAGCAGTCGAAATGAGATAAAACGAGATAAGGAGATTAAGGAAATTAAAGAGAATAAAGAGATTAAAGAAGCTGACCTAAAACCTTAAGCTCTTTAAGATCATTAAAATCTTTAAGGTCTTTTTTCTCTACACCACCCCACCTCGTTTTTTGATTTTAGAGGTGCAGATTTTGCTATGAACGCAGTTCGCCCCGGATGGGCTGTACTTGACGTACTGCCCATTCGGGGCGGACAAGGAAGAGCAAAATATGCCCTATAAAATCGAAAAACTACAGGGAGCGGTACTTAAAATTGCGGAATGTTGCATACCCCTCGCCTGCTACGAAGATGCCGGGAAGAACACTCTGGAACTCGTAGAGGGTATTGTGGTCGTAGCCGTTAATCATCATACCCCAGGTCTCACGGTGCCACTCGACGCCGTCGAAGCTGTACTCGCCGGTGACGATGTGGTTGTCGTTGCGCAGGCGCAGCCACATACGCTCGGCCGACTTGCCACGACCCGACTCACCGCCCTTGCGGTAGCGCATACGACGCTCCTTGTTGAAGCCCGTACCCTGGAAGAAGTCGCTGTTATAGACCAGCACCAGACCGGCCGTCACGTCGCCGTGCAGCTCAATCTCGGCCTCAATCTCGTAGGCGTGCTCGCCCGCCACAAACATCATCGGCGAGGAGTCCTTGGCACGTGTGCCCTTGCCCTTGAGCTTCAAAACACCATCCTTGACCTCCACACGATCGGGGTCGAAGGCCTTGTAGAACTTCCAATCCAGACCGACACGGAACTCACCCAGGTGGGCCTTGCGGTCGATGCTCTCGTTGAGCGGCAGCGGAGCGGCAATCGGCTTGGCCACGTCGATACCCTCGACGGGGTGGAACCAACCATCCTCACCCAGCACGACAGGCTCCATGAGGGTCTGACGACCGAGGTTCGTGAAGCCGTTCTCGTAGGCGTGGTAAACAACCCACCAATCGCCATCGTTATCTGTTTTAACATTCCACACTGTTACGGTATCATCTAAATCATCAAAACTATGTTCCGGTTTTGCGCTAAGGACTTTTCCTGCACCATGATTTTGCCATTCCACATATTCTGCAACTTCCTTATATGTTCTTGCCATACGTACATCCTCATTTCTCTGTTTTCGAATACGGACTCAAATCAATGAATAGCTTTTTCAACTCCGTTGGATCGTCACACTCCCGGAACAGATATTCCAACAGTTCCTCCTGCCGTGCTTGGCCAAGCGTGAGCCGGTACAGCGACAGAATCTTGATTAACCGATCGTAAGAAATGCCGTCCTTGCTCATGGGATACATGGGCACGATACGCTCAATCTTGACCTCCTGGCCCTCAAAGTGGCGATCCATGGTGCGGTAGGGATGATCCCAATCACCCACAACACCCAAGCGCTTAAAGCCTGCCATCTGCTTCTGAATGAAGTCCT
>CALAQA010000122.1:0-8543 GCA_937889065.1 uncultured Alistipes sp. | reverse complement strand
CGATAAGGTCGGTGGTGATGGCGCAGTCGGGCATATAGCGGCGGATGGCGGCAACGCGGTCGAGGTACCACTCGCGGGTATATTTGCGGTTCATACGCTCCAGCATCGAGGTCGAACCCGACTGGGCGGGCAGGTGGATGGCACGGCAGATGTTCTCGTGCGAGGCCATCACCTCCAACAGTTTGTCGCTCATATCCTTGGGGTGTGACGTGGCGAAGCGGACACGCAACAGCGGCGACACCTCGGCCACACGGTGCATCAACTCGGGGAAATCGACCTCGCCCCAACGATACGAATTGACATTCTGCCCCAGGAGGGTCACCTCACGGTAACCATTCTCGAAGAGGGTGCGTGCCTCGGCCACGATGGTCTCGGCATCACGGCTGCGCTCACGACCTCGGGTGTAGGGCACCACGCAGTAGGAGCAGAAGTTGTTGCAGCCACGCATAATCGAGATGAAACCGCTCACGCCGTTTTTGTCGATGCGCACGGGCGAAATCTCGGCATAGGTCTCCTCCAACGAGAGGAGCGTATTAACCCCCTTCTGCCCCGCCTCGGCCTGCTTGAGCAGGTTGGGAAGGTCACGGTAGGTATCGGGACCTGCGACAATATCGACACCCGTCTTGGGGTCGATGAGTTGCTCCTTCAATCGCTCGGCCATACAGCCTACGATACCCACCACCAACGAGGGTTTCGTACGCTTCAAGCGACGCATTTCGGACAAACGACCCCAGATGCGCTGCTCGGCATTGTCACGCACCGAGCAGGTATTTATCAGGATGACATCGGCCTCGGCCTGCGTCTCGGTGTAGATGTAGCCGTGCTGTTGGAGGATGGAGATGATGATCTCCGTATCGCCCACGTTCATCTGACAGCCGTAGGTCTCGATAAAGAGCTTTCGACCCTCCCCCTCGAGCGGCCGTAATTGGTTATATTGAATGGTACTCAATGTCTTCTAATTTTGAATTTTGAATTCTAAATTTTGAATTTCCGTTTACTCGGCCTGGATGGCATCATCCTCGGGGAAGGCCTTGAAGCCCTCGCCGTAGGTGTCGTAGGCATCGGTTACCACCAGGAAGGCACGGGGATCAATCTGCTTGATCTTCTGCTGCACCTGGCGCACCTCCTTGCGGCTGATGACCAAGAAAATCATATCTCGCTCGGCATCGGTGTACATACCCCGAGCACGAATGTAGGTGGCACTGCGCTCCAAATCCTCCAAGATAAATTGCTTCAACTCGGCGTGGTGATCGCTGATGATAAAGAGCAGTTTATCGTACGAGGCACCATCGAGCATATAGGCCAAGACACGCGACGAGGCGTAGATAATCAGAAGTGAATAGATCGTCAGAAGCCATCCCGAGGGGTCGGGCTCACCGACAAACAGACCGAAGCCAATCACCAACAGACCGGCCAACACCACAAAACCGTCGGCAAAGAAGACACCGTTCGAGAATTTGATGCCCGTATATTTCTGGAGCAGCATTGCCACGATGTCCGTACCGCCCGTAGTGGCCTGCTGACGCACCACAATACCCATACCGACACCAATCAGGATGGAGCCGAGCAGGGCGGCCACCAGCAAATCCTCCGAGAGGTTCAGGTTGCCTCCCAACAGTTGGGCGGGGTCGAGCGACTCGACGGCCTCGGCCGAGGGGTAAACCAGCGTCGTGAGCAGGTTCATAAAGCCCGGCGTGTAGGCCGCAGCCGCCACCGTGCGGGCACCGAAACCGCCGCCAAAGACACAGATGGCGGTAATCATCAGCGGAATATCGAACATATAACCGAACGTACCCACCTGAATCGAGGGGAAGATATTGTGCAACACGATGGCCATACCATAGACGCCACCCGGCACAAAGTTGTAGGGGTTGATAAAGAGCACGAATGCGGCACCCATGATACTGCACCCGACAAAAATCAGGAGCCACGAACGCCACCAAGCCAACGTGCAGATGTCTGATTTCAACTGACTAAAACCTTTCATATCGTCAAATAATCTTGTTTCCAAACTACAAAGATACGATTTTTCCCGAAATTTCCCGCGTTTTCTTATAAATAAGAAGTCCGGCGTGAGTTTTTTTGTCTTTTTGTTCCCTATTCCGCATTTTTTCGTATATTTGCACCATTACCAAAGGTGAAGAAGTATGATACTTACTTATTACATTGTCTTTACATTGCTTGTAATCGCCTACTTATTGGGCTCTATTCCGAGTGCAGTTTGGATCGGCAAGAAATACTACGGCATCGATATTCGTGAGCACGGCTCGAAAAATGCAGGTACAACCAATATGTTGCGTGTGCTCGGAAAACGAGCCGCCATACCGGTCTTTGCCCTCGACTTTTTGAAGGGTTTTGTGGCCGTAACCATCATCGACCTGGTGAAGTACGACGAGGTCTTCGCCAATGCTCCGACCGAGAATTGGTTTTACATTCTCCGCTTTGCAGCCTTGATGTGCGCCGTGCTGGGCCACATCTTCCCCATCTTCGCCGGCTTCCGTGGCGGCAAGGGCGTGGCTACGCTGGTGGGCGGCGTGGTGGCTGTCAATGCCCCGTTGGTGCTGCTCTGCGTCGGTGTGTGGCTCATCGTGCTGATGGTGACCCACTATGTGTCGCTCGCCTCGATGATTGCCGGCATCTGCTACCCCATCTTCACACTCACCTCGCCCAAAGTGGGCCATCTGCCCCCCTTCATCGTCTTCTCGATTTTGGTAGCCGTGCTGCTTATCTATACCCATCGCAAGAACATCAAGCGCCTGAAGGAGGGTACCGAGTCGAAAATCTACGTCTGGAAGCCCCGCAAGGTAAAACTCGAGGAGCAGCGTGCCCGTGAGGCCGCCTCGTTGGAGGAGGCTGTCGAGGAGCTGGTCGAGGAGTTCAAAGAGGACAACCCCTCGCTCGACAACCCGACGGAGGAGAAGCACGACTAACAACAAGAAAAAACAGGGTGGAAAACAATAAAAATTAACACTTTAACGTAATGCAAGAGAACGTAATCAAAATTTTCGAGAACAGTTTTCGCGAGCATCGTGAAATGGCGGCTCTGACCGACTATTTCAAGGGCGAGACCTTCTCGTATTACGAAATGGCCAAGGAGATTGCCAAGTTGCATCTGCTCTTCAAGGAGGCCGGCATCAAGCAAGGCGACAAGATCGCCCTCATCGGCCGCAACAACCCCCGTTGGTGCATCACCTGGTTGGCAACCGTCACCTACGGCGCCGTAATCGTTCCCATTCTGCAAGACTTCGCTCCGACCGATGTTGTACACATCATCAACCACTCCGAGAGCCGTCTGCTGTTCCTGGGCGACAACTATTGGGACAACATCGAGCCCGACCAAATCGAAAAAGTCGAGGCCGTATTCTCGCTCACCGATTTCCACACGGTCTATGAGCGCAAGGGCGAGAAGCTGACCTCGTTCCAGAAGGATATCAAGAAGGCCTATCGCAAGGCCTACCCCCGCGGCTTCAATGTCGAGGATATTAAGTATGTCGAGGTGGAGGATGATCATCTGATGCTGTTGAACTACACCTCCGGTACGACGGGCTACTCGAAGGGCGTAATGCTTACGTGCAAGAACATCACGGGCAACGTTCTGATGGCATTCGAGGCCATCAACCCCGAGAATGGCGAGTATTATTTCCAGAAGGGTTTCCGCATTCTGTCGTTCCTGCCGCTGGCCCACGCCTTTGGTTGCGCCTTCGACTTCCTGGCCTCGATGGCCCGTGGTCAGCACGTGACGCTGCTCGGTAAGATGCCCTCGCCCAAGATTTTGATCGAGGCGCTGGCCAACGTGCGCCCCAATGTGATTCTGGCCGTGCCCCTGATTCTGGAGAAGATCTACCGCAAGCAGATTCTGCCGATGCTCGAGAAGGGCCCGATGTCGATTGCAATGAAGGTGCCCCTGTTGAATACGGCCATCTACTCGGTGATTCGCAAGAAGCTGATGGATACCTTCGGCGGCTGCTGCCAGCTCTTCATTGTGGGTGGTGCTCCGATGAATCAGGAGACCGAGGCCTTCCTGCGCAAGATCAACTTCCCGCTCACGGTGGGCTACGGTATGACCGAGTGCGGCCCGCTGATCAGCTTTACCCCCGCCCCCGAGTATAAGTCGGGCGTTACATCTCGGCTCGTCTGGAGTGTAAGATCGACTCGGACGATCCGGAGAAGGTGGCCGGCGAGATTCTGATTCGCGGTGGCCACGTGATGGCCGGTTACTACAAGAACGAGGCCGCCACGAAGAAGGTGCTGGAGAAGGATGGTTGGCTGCATACGGGCGATATGGGTACGATGGACCCCGACGGCACGCTCTACATTCGCGGTCGCTCGAAGACGATGATTCTCTCGGCCAACGGCCAGAACATCTACCCCGAGGAGATTGAGGATCAGCTCAACAATATGTATATGGTTTTGGAGTCGCTCGTACTTGATTCGGGTGGCGGTCGCCTGAAGGCACTGGTGGTTCCCGACTACGAGTTGGCCGAGAAGGAGGGTGTCAAGAAGGAGGATCTGGAGGGCATCATCCAGGAGAATATGAAGGAGCTGAACAAGCGCCTGGCCGCCTACCAGCGTCTGGCCGAGGTGGTGCTCTACCCCAAGGAGTTCGAGAAGACCCCGAAGCGTTCGATCAAGCGTTACCTGTACGACACGACGCTGCTGAACCGCTAACGAGCAGTGTCAGCGTAAAAAAATCCGTCCGATTTCGGGCGGATTTTTTTGTTGGTAGGCCGAAAAAAGCTAACTTTGTAGTTGTGATATTGTGGGCGTATGTGACCGCACCGTCCACGACAGGAAGTGCGAAAACGGCCGCACAACACGAAAAAAAGACCGCATAAGATAAGAAATGTTAAACGGAAAAAAACACGCAATCGGCGAAAATCTGCTCTACCTGTTGGTATGGACGGCCATTATTTTGGTGCCCGTGCTCAACTCGCAGATGCTGGCCGAGATGCACGTCAATTTGGAGGAGGCTTGGATCATCTGGCGACAGATTATCCCCTACATCATTATCTTCTTGGTGCACAATAGTTTCATTGCGCCTCGCTACCTGCTGCGGGGTAAGTATGTAAGCTATCTGCTCACGAACATCGTCTTTGTTTCGATCTGCTTTGTCATCATCGACTTCTACCAGACGAACATCGGGATGGAGTCCATCTACGGCTCGTTTACCAACCACGAGGTCTATTGGAACATTGTCTTCGCCCTCTTTATGAACGGCACAAATGCAGGCATCAAACTGCTCTACAAATCGCTTATCGACGAGGAGCGGATGTTGCGCCTGCAAGAGGAGAACCTGCGTACGGAGATGATTTCGCTGAAGTACCAGGTCAATCCCCACTTCTTTATGAATACGCTCAACAACATCCACGCCCTGATCGACATCGACGGCGAGGCGGCCAAGGCGGCCATCATCGACCTGTCGAAGATGATGCGTTATGTGCTGTACGACTCGGAGCGGGAGCGTATCTCGCTGGCGGGCGATATTCAGTTCCTGAAGAACTACATCGAGCTGATGCGTATCCGCTACACCGACGATGTGGATATTCGCATCGACTACCCCACCACCCTGGCCGATGAGGTCTGCATCCCGCCCTTGCTGATGATTGTCTTTGTTGAAAATGCCTTCAAGCACGGCGTCAGCTCGGACAGCCACTCCTACATCCACATCGTCATCCGCTACGAGGAGGGGTTGGTGAAGGCCACTATCCGCAACAGCCTGAACCACAACGAGCATCGCGAACAGGGAGGCATCGGCATCGAGAATGCCCGCAAACGCCTCGACCTGATTTATGGCAAGAACGGCTACTCGCTAACCCTCTCGCCCGAGCCCGACAGTTATTGTGTAAAACTTGAAAT
Source organism: uncultured Alistipes sp. (assembly GCA_937889065.1). Lineage (GTDB taxonomy): Bacteria > Bacteroidota > Bacteroidia > Bacteroidales > Rikenellaceae > Alistipes. The sequence continues at coordinate 2,687 of CALAQA010000122.1, read as the reverse complement.
TCCGACCCTCAATGCTTAAGTGTCTTATCATCGACGACGAGCCGTTGGCCCTGCGCCAATTGGCCGCCTACATCGCCAAGATTCCCTACCTGGAGTTGGTGGCAAGCTGCAACAACGCCCTCAAAGCGCAGTTGGTGGTGGCTACCGAGCCGATTGATTTGATCTTTGTCGATATCAATATGCCCGACCTGAACGGGGTCGATTTTGTCCGCTCGATGACCCACAACCGTCCGATGATTGTCTTCACGACCGCCTATTCGGAGTATGCCGTCGAGGGTTTTCGACTCGATGCGGTGGACTACCTGTTAAAGCCCTTCTCGTTGTCGGATTTCAGCCGTGCAGCCGCCAAGGCCTACTCGCTCTACGAGTTGCGCCGTCTGCAACAACAACCCACACCGGTCCCCGACCCCGTGCCGAACGAGGCTGTTTCCGCCCCCGTCGAGCAACCTGCCCCGCCCGCCGAAGAGGAACCGAAGGAGGAGCCGAGGGAGACGGAGTATATCTCGGTAAAGGCCGATTACAAGACCGTGTTGGTGAAGTTGCAGGAGATTGTCTATATCGAGAGTGAGGGCGAGTATGTCCGCATCCACCTCGCCGACGGCCGTCGCATCACCACCCTCTACCGCATCAAGAATATGGAGGCACAGCTCCCCACCGAGCGATTTATGCGCATCCACCGCTCCTACATCGTCAATTTGCAGGCCATCACGGGCTATGTGCGTGGCCGTGTCTATCTGGGTGAGAAGGTCGATTTGCCCATCGGCGAGAACTACCGCGAAGCCTTCCAAGCCTACACCGAAAAGTTATAACAAAACGAGCCGCCACGAAAGAGGGCGGCTCGTTTGTCTTTATCGGCTGACCAGCCGCACATACTCGGCAAAGGGCATATCCTGATTGAAACGGGGGTTTTTGCAGTAGAGGTGGGCAATGGCCTTCACCAGGCGTCGGCTCTCGGGGAAGCGCAGCCAATCGGGATTCAAATCGCCGATGCGGCAGCGGTCGAGGGCATCGGCATCTTTGAGGATAGCCATCACCGCATAGCCGGCATCGCCCCGCTGCATATACTCCCGTGAGGAGTGTTGCACCACCGCCTGCTTGACCCACTCCTGCTCCAGCTGCGTGAGGTTGTATTTGGCCCACAACGCCCGATAACGAGCAAAATGAAGACGAACGGAGTTGGCTCCGTGCGAGGGATCAACACCATCGTTCGTGCGGCCCAGATCGTGGATATAGGCCCCGCAGAAGGCCAGCAGCGCCTCACGAGGGCGTTCGGTGAGCTGCCCGATAAGGGCGCAGGCAATCATCGTGCGATAAAGGTGACCGATGCCGTGAATCGGAGCGTGAATGGGGCGGGTAAAGTCGCTGTTTTGGAGGTTGAAATCATTGGCATCGATGCCGATGTAGGCCAACGCCTCGTCAATCGAGGTGGCATTGAGGTAAACGTGCTGTACTTCCATAGGGAGTATCGATATGACTGTTTGAATTTCGGTTTTATATAAAGAGTGTCGGCCGACCCGAAATCTATGACCCTGCTCAAAAAAAACGAAGAATTGCCGGCTAAAGCATCGGAAAGGCGGCCAGGGGGCGGTATGCGCCGTCGGTTTGTTCGTAACAGTAGTGACGCAAGCCGTTGGTTAAGACCAGATAACGCGCACCAAGAATGGCATTGTAGCGAGTTGCCTGCGAGAGCGTCTCGGCGTCAATCGTAATATCGGGAGCCTTGCATTCGGCCACCAAAAGCGGCTTCAACGCCCCATCGACCACCACCACATCGGCTCGTTGCGGCTGCCCATTCACCTCCACCGGATACTCCATCACCAATCGTTCGGGCTGCACCCCGCAATGGCTGATCAGGTAGGCCACCAGGTGTTGGCGCACCCACTCCTCGGGGGTCAGCACCAGCCACATCGCACGCCGAGGATCCCACACCAGGGTGCGATTTCCCTCCCTTCGCCCTTGCAGACGAATGGCCGGAAAGTTGAGTTTTGGCTGTTTCGACCGATCGTTCATCGTTTTTCTTAAAAAAAGGTGTATCTTTGTTGCACTACAACTATGCAAATATACAAAACTATGCGTATAATCCTCACCATAGCGGCCATTTTTTCGTGGGCAACACTCCTCGCCCAGCCGCAACTGCCGACCGAGAATCGGGAACCTGCACGGGGTGTTATTATGCCCTACGCCACGGCTGCGGAGGCCGATGCCGCCCCTGAGAAGCACCGCTTCGTGGCCGCCGTAAGTGCGTGGGAGGCCAACGGCAACCATCTGGTGGGTGCATTCACCGCCCCCTTTGCCTGGACCAACCGTCAGGCGGTGCTGCGCATCGAGGCCGCCTCGGCTCCCTACGAGGTGCGGGTCAATGGCCGCCGGGTCGGCAGCACAAACGACCCCGCCACTCCGGCCGACTTCCTCATCACCAAGCAGACCAAGGAGGGGTGGAACAGCGTCGAATTGCGCCTCGAGAGCCCCTCATCGGTAGCCCCCATTTCGGGTTGGGTGACCGACTCCATCCCCTGGGCCGGAGCGGCACGAGTGATCAGCTCGCCCACGATGGGCGTGCGTGAGGTGCTGACCAAATGCTGGTTCTCGTCCGAAGACCCTGCAACGGCCAATGCCGAGGTGGGTGTGGTGGTCAAGAGCTACGCCCTCAACAACCGCTCGGTACGCATCTACTACACCCTCGACGA
>CALAQA010000121.1:0-13748 GCA_937889065.1 uncultured Alistipes sp. | reverse complement strand
AGCAGTTCTATGCGCCCTACCTGCAGGCCAAGATGAAGCGTGGTGACGCCCTGAATGCCGATAAGACGGCCGACGGTATGCACATTACGTTCCTGCCTCGCTACTACCTGCTGGGCTTCAACCAGAACACCCAGACGAAGAACCCCACGCTGCTCCAAACCATTGGTTGGGAGGACTACAACGGCGGTCAGGGTACCTTCGACCCCCTCGCCGAGTAATTATTCGGAGAGCATAAACACAACAAAAGGAGTTGCCTTTCGGGGCAGCTCCTTTGTTTTTTTAGTAAGATTGGTTATATTTGCGAAAACTATTCGCCTATGAAACGCCTTCTGATGCTCTTCTTAGCGGTGCTGATGACCCTGCCCGCCGCAGCGCAACTCGTCCCCTTCAATGGTCTGTTGCTCGATGGCAACGGCAAGCCGATTCGCCGTGCACGCATCTATGTCTCGGACCCCGAGAAATATACCCAAAGCGATAAGCAGGGCCGCTTCGGCCTCACGAATGTCGAGCCGAATGACTCGTTGCACATCCGCTACAACAAGCAGACCTATGTAATTCCTATCGAGGGCAAGCGCAGCATCAAAATCCGCTTGGTGGCCAAGCAGATTCAGACCGAGGAGTCACAGCAACTCATCGACTTCGGTATGAACTATGTCGGGCAGCGTGAGTATGTGGGCTACGACAGCAAGATCACGGGCGAGCAGTTGATGGCAACGGGTTGTACGGATATTCTCTCGTCGCTGTCGGGAATGATTCCGGGGCTTTCGGTGACCGAAAACTTCGAGACGGGCACCTACTCGGTCTCGATTCGCAGCGGCAGTTTCCAAGAGAACAGCCAACCGCTCTTTGTGGTGGATGAGGTCATCGTCCCCTCGATCGACCACATCCAGCTCAACCAGGTGGCCTATGTCATCGTGATGAAGGATGCCGCCGTCTATGGATTCAGAGGGGGTAACGGTGCCATCGTAGTACGCACCAAGTCGGCCGAGTTGATGTCGGCTTCGGAGGGCAAAATCAATAGTTACCAAGAATAAAACTCGCATTGCGGGAGTTGAAGAGTCGTCCTTTTTGGGGGCGACTCTTTTTATATTCACCATCTGCAAACGCCATTTCACCCCGTGTTCTCGTCGATTCACCGATGAAGAAGAGCGGTAAAACCGAATAATTTTTTATCTTTGCAGAACGAAGATCGAAAAAATTATAAACTAAAGACCTAATATGAAAAAAATCATCACTTTGACGCTGGCACTTCTTTTTGGTGCCGCAGCAATGGCGCAGTATCCTTCGCTGACGCCCGAGGCAAGCGCCGAGGCCCGTGCCCTTGCACGCCAACGCGAGAAGCAGACTGAGGAGGCTTGGCAGAAGGCCCTTCCTATTGTACAAAAGGAGGCCGAAGAGGGTCGTCCTTACGTGCCTTGGGCACACCGTCCCTACGATTTGCAGCAGGCCCTGATTCCCGCCTTCCCGGGTGCCGAGGGTGGCGGTATGTACACGGCCGGTGGTCGTGGCGGTAAGGTTGTTACCGTGACCAACCTCAACGATCGTGGTCCCGGCTCGTTCCGTGAGGCTTGCGAAATGGGTGGCGCCCGCATCATCGTCTTCAATGTATCGGGTATCATCCGCCTCGAGACCCCCATCGTGGTTCGTGCCCCCTATGTAACCATTGCCGGTCAGACCGCTCCGGGCGAGGGTGTCTGCATTGCAGGCGAGTCGTTCCAGATCGATACGCACGATGTAATCATCCGTCATATGCGCTTCCGTCGTGGTGAGACGAAGGTGACCCACCGTGAGGATTCGTTTGGTGGCAACCCGGTGGGCAACATTATGATTGACCACTGCTCGTGCACCTGGGGTCTGGACGAGAACATCTCGTTCTACCGCCATATGTACGACCCCAGCGAGGGCTACTATCAGGCTCGTCAGGAGAAGTATCCGACGGTCAATGTAACCATCCAGAACACCATTTCGGCCAAGGCACTCGATACCTACAACCACTCGTTCGGCTCGACGCTGGGCGGCGAGAACGCCTCGTTTATGCGTAACCTGTGGGCCTCGAACGTAGGTCGTAACCCCTCGGTGGGTTGGAACGGCGTATTCAACTTCGTCAATAACGTCCTCTTCAACTGGCGCGGTCGCACGGTTGATGGTGGCGACTACTCGGCGATGTTCAATATGATCAACAACTACTACAAGCCCGGTCCTGCCACGCCGAAGAATAGCCCCGTTTCGCACCGCATCCTCAAGCCCGAGGCCGGTCGCAGCAAGCACCCCTACAAGCAGTATGCACGTGTCTATGCCAACGGTAACGTGGTCGAGGGCAATGCCGAGGTAACGGCCGACAACTGGAACGGTGGTATCCAGATCGAGGGCAAGAGCAACACGGAGGGTTACACGTCCAAGATGCGTAGCAACACCCCCTTCCAGATGCCCTACCTGCGCATTATGTCGGCAGAGGCTGCTTACGACTTCGTCTTGGAGAACGTTGGTGCCAACATCCCCTGCCGTGACAAGGTCGATCAGATCATTATCGACGAGGTGCGCACGGGCGAGATCTACTACGCCAAGGATGCCCACAAGTATCGTGGCGACGTAGAGGGTCTGGCCGAGCAGTCGCAGGCCAAGGATGGCTCGTTCCGCTACCGCCGCATCGGTGCCGATTCGTACAAGGTGGGTATCATCACCGATCCCCGCCAGATGGGTGGCTATCCCGAGTACAAGGGCGAGGCCTATGTCGATACGGACGGTGACGGTATGCCCGACGAGTGGGAGAAGGCCAACGGTCTGAATCCCAACCGAAACGATGCCAACGAGGATTGCACGGGCGATGGTTACACCAACATCGAGAAGTACATCAACGCCATCCCGACCAACACGAAGATCGACTGGCGCAACCTGAACAACAACTACGACACGCTGGCCGCCAAGGGCAAGCTGATGTAGTGCATCTCCAACCCCTAAAACCCACTCAAAGATGAAAAAGTTGTTATTTGCAGCCCTGGCGCTCTGCTTTGCCCTCTCGGCCTCGGCCGTGGAGCTGAAGAGCGAAGGTCGTGATACGGCCTACGTCGCTTCGATTGTGAAGCGTTCGGCCAAAATTGTCGATAAGCTGGGCCTCAAGGATCAGGCCGCCATCGAGGCGGTGACCCACATCATTGCCAACCGCTACTTCGAGTTGAACGACATCTACGAGGTGCGTGATGCCAAGTTGGAGGCTGCCAAAGCCCTGACGGGCGACGAGCGCAAGGCGATGCAGGAGGTTGCCCGTTGGGAGGCCGACTCGAAACTCTACCGCTCGCACTTCGCCTACCCCGCTACGCTGGCCCTCTACCTGAATGAGGAGCAGATCGAGGCGGTGATGGACGGAATGACCTTCGGGGTGGTGGGTGTTACCTACAAGGCCACCTGCGATATGATTCCCTCATTGACCGACGAGGAAAAGGCGCAGATTCTGACCTGGTTGAAGGAGGCTCGTGAGTTGGCCGTCGATGCCGAGAGTTCGCGCAAGAAGCACGAGGTCTTCGGCAAGTATAAGGGCCGCATCAACAACTTCCTTTCGAAGCGAGGCTACGACCTGTCGGCCGAGCGTGAGGCGTGGTACAAGCGCATCGAGGCTGAGAAGGCCAAGGCCGAGAAGAAGAACAAGAAGCGTTCGAAAAAGCAGTAACGGCTGCTTTCGGTCACAACACATCACACGAAAAGGGTTGTCCGTTATGGACAACCCTTTTTGTCTTTGAGGAAGAGCTGCCAGCCACCCTCGACCTCCGTCAAGCGGGCGGGCACTCCGTTTTCGATGCGGGACATTGCCGCCACAATGGGGATCATCATCCTGCGGTTGCGGGTATCGATTGCTTGGTCGGGGTCCAGCGAGGCGGCTCGGGCCACGAAACGGATGTAACGCTCCGTATCGTTCTCGACGGGTGGAGCCCAGCGGCGAATCATCTCGCGAATGCTCTGCAAGCCGTGCCGACGGCGGTAGTTGTCCAAGAGGACAAACATCGCCCGATAGCCCCACTCGATGGTCTCAAACTGCTTGAAGGCGGGGTCGAGCGAGGGCAGGCGTTCGCCCTTGAAGTGGCCTCCGCCCCGACGGATGTTGCCCGGATTGTTGTTGCGTAATCCTCGGCTCATTGCTCCAACTGCTGTTCGATGCGGCGATGCAGGTAGCGACGCATCCATTGAAAGAGGGGTGCATCGGAGAGTTGGGCGGCATTTTCCATAAAGGACCAAAGCTCCACTCCACAAGTAAAGCCTGCAAAGAGGTGGGCCAACTTCAGGTGCATAAACTCCAGCACACATCGATCCAACAGGTGGGCCATTGCCAGGGCGATCAGTACCAATGCTGCCTTCGTGACGGTTTGGCGGGCACGGTGGCTCTCGAAGTACCAAGCACGCCCCTCACGGCGGGCCATCGCACGGTCGGCCACCACCCCCAACACAAAGTCGATGGCGATGAAGAGCACGGTGACGGTTACCAAGGGTGCCAGCGGAGCAAAGAGCCCCACCAGCGCAGCGGCTACGCCGCTAAAGAGTTTGTACAAGGCCTCCATAAACTGCAATTCGGTTGAAGATGTTTTGGTTAGGGTCGTATTCGGGGTAGTTTTGCACCTCGTCGTTCAGGTGACGGGTCAAACGCAAGAGCATTTGGCGGGCTTCGCAGCGTAGCGAGCGTTGCAGGGCACGGCATTGCGAGGCGTCGGCCGAGGAGCCGTGGTCGCACTTCGGTGCCATCGTACCCAGGGGCGAGAAGTGGAGGTCGATGCGGGGCTGAATGTGGGAGCGTACCCAGAGGGCCAGCGGCTCAAGGATGTACTCGGTGAGCAGCTCGCGGTAGTCGCCCTCCAACAACCGATCGTAGAGCGGCCGACCGATGACGGGCAGCAGGCAAAACTCCTCGGCGACCTTGATGTCACCCACCTGAATCGCTCCGTGGGCGGGTTGCATCTCAGAAGGGAAGGCCAGACGAGCCACCTCGGAAGGGGTTATCAATGTTGCCATAATTAGTTGATTGATTTGATGTTGTACTTCGTAATCTCGGACAGGAACTGCTGCTGACGCTCATCCTCCTCGTCGTACGGCAAGCCATCGGCCTTGCGGGCCTCCCACACCTTCATATAGATGGGCTTCGAGCGGGTCGGCGGACGGTTGATGATTTCGAGGGTCGAACAATCGCATCCCAGCACCCGCTCAATCACCTCACGAATCGGCTCCAACAGCTCGGCCTGCTCGGCCAGGATGACCGTATTGAGGGCCACCTCGTATTCGTGCAGGATGCGCTCGGTGTTGAAGCCCGAGCCGTAGTCCAGACCGCTCAACGAGCGGAACCACGAGTGGGCCACCACCATGTCCGAGACGGCCTGTTCGTGCAGGGCCTGCCAATCGCCCTCGTTCTGGGCGGTGATGGGGATGAAGCGGGAGTTGTCCTCCTCCGCCCCATCGCGAATGACAAACATCACCTGCCCGGGGTTGCCGGCAAACTTCTCCTCGGCCAGCCGTACGATGCGCTCCGCCTCGGCATCGGTCGAGACGGTCGAGTCGAGCATCATCACACCCGAGAGCTGAAACGAGTTGTCCAGGCGGGCAATGTTCCATCGATCGGTCTTGTAGGCGATGGCCGAGACATTCATACCGGCGATGTACGAGGGCACGCCGTAGTGGTCGAACATCGGCTCGTAATCCTTGTAGTGGACCACCGAGCGCAGTGTGCCGTCGGATTGCTGCTCAAAGAGCGGATAGAGGGGAAGCGTCTGCCCCTCCGAAGGGCGAAAATCGCTCCAATCGTGGTGGAGGATGACGTGCTTCGAGTCACGAGCCAGGCGGCAATGCGAGGCGTCGAGGTGGTAGAGGGCGAGCGTAGCGTGTTGGGGCGTGGTCACCACCTCCATAAAGGCGTTGCCGAAGAGGGCCTTGTCGTAGGCCAGGTGGTGCAGCAGCTGACGCATCGTTTCGCCCGTGCCATTGACCGAGCGAAGAAAGGCCTCGAGCAGCGGCTCCTGCTGTCCGTCGCATACGCACCCCTTGCCGGCGATGTAGTCGGCCTTGTCGTTGATGATGCGGCGGTGGATGGTCGAGCGGCGGGCCATCAGAGCCAAGGCCCGAGGGAGGTTGTTATCGTCGCCCCAACGCCAGAAGTGGCGGCTTTCGACCTTGCGCCCCGACCACAGATAGGGGTCCGACGAGTTGGCCACCGCTATGGTACGCAGTTTGGTTTTTTGCTCATTAGACATAGCTAATCTGTTTTAGGTTCGATGAATGGATGGCTCTGCGACTTTGAGCCGCAGAGCCTTTTTGCGAAGATGTGTTCGTTACGCGACGTAGGCGTAGATCAACATTCGCTCGTCCAGAATCTCGGTACCGGCCATAAAGACGGCACGCTGACGGTTCTCCATCTCGTCGGGGTTGTACCACATACGCACCTCGTTGCCGGGCATATCGGCCGTATTGACAGCCAACACCAGGTTGCGACGGTCGGTCAGGAGGGCAAACTCCTTGTGAACGTTGGTACTGCCCAGGTAGGCACCCAGACGCACGTCGATGACGGGGATGCCGTGGTAGGCCAGCGTCGGACGACCCTCGACGGTGGTCGTGAAGGAGCTTTCAACCCCCATCTTGTCGAGGTACTTCTCGTAGAGGTAGTAGATCTGCGAGGTGACGTAGAAGGCTAGCTGACCCTCCTGACGGGCATCCTGTAGACGGTGGTCGGCCTGCTGCCAGAGGTCGTCGAAGATCTCTACGACCGCCTCGGGGGTCGAGGGCGAGCCCTGCAACGGGATGCTGGTAATCATCTCATCCTCGACAGCCGACTTGATGCTGGTCAAGAGGCCGTTGAAGGTGTTGAAGCCCGACGTGCGGCTCGTGTCGCCCAACCACATCGTGGCACGCAGGTTCTCACGGATGCACTTCTTGAAGAGTTCGGTCTCGGCCTGCTCGAGGATGGTACCCGTCAGGTCCTGCATATTGACATCCGCACGGCCCGAGATGTGCTCATAGACGAGCGAGAAGTAGTCGGCTGCCGAGAAGGCCATCTCGGCCTTGACACGCTCCATCGGGATGCTCTTCTGGTACTTGGTCGAGGGGTTGCCACCCGTCCAGCCCGCCTCGGTGTACTTCTTCAGGGCGATGCGCTCGCCATCGAGCAGCTGCACGGTGGTCGGCAGGGGCATATTGTAGAGGATGCGGATACCCAGCTCGTCGGCCGATGCACCGGTCAGCATCGGACGGAAGAAGAGCTGCTCAACGTCGTTACCGGTGTACTGCTTTGCAGTTTCAATGTAGTTCATAGTGTGTTGTGTTTTAAGGGTTTGTAGATTATTTTTGGGAGATGTGGCCGTTAGCGGTTGCGAAAGGCCTGTGCATCGCGGTTGTAGGCCAACTCGTTGGCTGTGAGGGTCTGATCCCCATACGAGGGGTCCTCGATTTCGGTTGTGCGGGTGGGCGAGAGTCGGCGTTGCTCCTCGGCCAAGGCGGCAATGCGTTCACGCAACACCTGAGGGCGGTCGAGGCCTCGGACATTGATTCGCTCCGAGGGCAGCTCCCCCTGCTCCATCCCGATGGCGGCCTTCAGGCGGGCCAAGCCACGCTTGATGTTCTCGGTGAGGGTGGGCTTGGGCTGCTCCTCCGCCCCGATGACCGTATCGGCCAATCCGGCGGCAATCGCCTCGTCGGGCGAGAGCCAACGTCCATCGCCGCCGTTCTCGGCCATCAGGGCCTCGAACTGCTCACGGGGCTGGCCCGAACGGTCGGCATAGAGCGAGGCCAGACGCTCGTCGGTGGCCTGCAAGAGGGCGATTTGGGCCGTCAGGTCGTCGGCATTACCCTCGGTCGAGCAGGTGGCACGATGGATCAGATAGAGGGCGTTGGGCGAGAGTTGGCGGCACCCCTCCGAGGCGGCCTGGGCAATGATGGTGGCGGCCGAGGCGGTGTAACCGTAACAGCGGGTGGTCACCTTGCCCTTAAGCGTACGGAGGGCATCGTGGATGAGCAGGGCATCATTCACATCGCCACCCGTCGAGCGAATCGAGACGATCACCTCCTCGGCCTCGACGGCGGCAATGCGCTGCACCGTCTCACGGAAGCGTTCGTAGGTGGCCACACGGGTGTCGGGGTCCTCGAACTGCCACTCCTCGGGCACGCCAATCGTTCCCTCGATTTCGATGAGGCAGACCGAGGCTTCGTTTTTGATTGAAATTTGGTTTTGCATAGCTTTTGGTTTGCGTTTTAAGGTTTTTTGTAATAGATGTGGCGGGCCTTTTCGTAAGAGCAACAGAAGGTGGAGGCGGCCAGCATCAGGGCATCGACCACCCGTTCGCCTCGGCGGATGTGTTGCAGTACCTCCTCCTTGAGCAGCAACTCCTCGACCCGATGCAGGTCGATCAGCCCCAGACGCACCAACTCCTCGATGGCTGCCTGCCGACCCCGAGGCAGGCGAGTCGCAAGCTCTTGGGCGAGGTGTTCTTCGAGCCGCTTCATCGCTCAATACATTGCAGGGTACAACGCAGCAGATGACGCTTGGCATCGTAGGGACCCACCTCGACAAAGCGGCCTCGACAATGGCCCTCCGGGGTGCAAACCCGAATGGTCGAGAGCAGGGTGGTGTGGCCCGCTTCGGTGGTGAGTTGCTCCCACTCGTGGGGTGCCAGGCGTAGCGTCAGGGAGAGTTGCCCCGCCTCGGCCACCTCCCGCCACGTCTGCTTCCAGAAGCGATTCAGCCCCGGGACTCCGTCACGATCGTCAAAACAGAGGGTAAAGCCCTCCTCTTCGGTCTCGGTGGGTGGCAGGTGAAAGCAGATGAGCGGATAGCGATTGTCAAAGAGCGGGAAGCCCCATTTCTCCCCCTCGGGCAGGGGTTGCAAGCCCCGATAGCTGACCAATCGAATAGTGAGCGGCAGGCGGGACTCCTCCTCCTCCAAGGTGCGGTCGCCCGCCACCAGAAGTCGTGCCGAAGGGGCATTGGCGTAGTGGTTGATGCTCGACAACGAGGGGTGGAAGAGGAGGTTTCGTACCGTTCGTTCGCCCTGCGCTACGGCGTAACTATCAGGCCGATAGCTCCAACTTGCGAAGGTTTTGTTCTCCTCGTTTTCTAGGCGCACAACAGGCCCGTCGCCACTTTGGTAGCAGAGGGTCATCTGCTCGGCGAGCATCGAGGCCGTATCGCTCAGGATGACCGCCTCGCCCAGCTCGACCCTTCGACTCCAATCCACCTCGGGGGCCTGAGCGACAAAGTCGTCGTAAGGCTCGATGCGCACCACGCGTCGCTGGTGGTCGGTGACAAAGCGGAGGTTAAAGAGGTGTGCCAGGGCGGTGATGAGGTCGATTTGTTGCGCCTGATGGCGTGCCACATCTTCGAAGCTAAGAGAGGTGCCGTAGCTCGGCGTAGCGCTGAAGATGGGACGGATGGCGCACTCCTTCGACAGGGTCATCGACAACCCCACGGCAGCCCCTTCGAAGAAGATGCGGTCGAAGTACTTGGGTTTGTCGGGGGTAAGCTCCTCGACAGGGGTGGTCAGCCTCACCTCGACAAGGGTTTGGCCTCGCTCCTCCAAGTGGCCGTCGTAGAGGGCCCAATCGTCGGTGTACTCCTCCCACACGCCCTCGGCGTTGAGCACCTCCAAGCGGGGATCCGAAAGGGTTGTGGCCGAGGCCGAGGTGGTGCAGTGGGTGCTGCGGTGGTGAAAGGTGGCCAACTCCACGCCGCTCACCCCATCGACGGTGTAGGTCAGGCGATATTGAGCCTCCTCCGAGTGGTTGAAGACCACCACCAGGTAGCGACGATTCAGGGCCAAATCGTTGCGATGATCCACATAGCGATTCGTCAGTCCGAAGTTCATTACGCTGCCCACGCCACCATAGAAGCTGTCGAAGCCGAGCAGTCGATCACGGGTGTAGATGTAGTGGTCGGTGGTGTACTTGAGGTAGTACTCAAAGGCCACCCGTACCGTTGTGAGGGGGCGAAAGAGGATGCGGCCCTCCTCCATCGAGAAGCAGTTGCCGTTGGCGTAGAGCCCCTGCACCGCCACGCCATCCTCGTCGAGCTGATAGGGGGTGGCCGTCTCAACCAGATTACCCACCGAGTTGAAGGGGGCCGAGGGGTCGGCATAGACACGCCCGAAGTAGTCCGACTCGGCCGTCACGGAGGTTAGTCTTCGGGCCAGAAAGCCCATCCGATTGCGGGCTGCCGTAGTATCGGTCGAAGCGTAGGCACCACTCATATAGAGCGAGCGGAAGAGGGGCGAGCGGAGGAACTCGCTCTCGACGGTGTAGCCCGCCTCCTTGAAGATTTGCTGCACCATCGGCTCGATGGCAAGGAACGGGTAGTAATCGTCGGTGGTCATCACACGCTCCTTGGGCTGCAGGTCGCTCGACGAGTTCTCCTCGGCGTAGCTGTCTCGCTGCACGGGGAAGAATTTGACGGGGTTTTCGTCTTTCCACCCTTCGACAATGGCGGTGGGGGTGAGGAGCGTGGTGCAGTTCATCGCCAGGCTGCGCAGGGGTTTATGGGCAATCTCCTCGGCCCAATCGACACCGCCCTCCCGAATGAGGATGGTGTAACCTGCTTTGAGTGAGCTGCTTTCGAGGCTGACCACCCCTGCCATCAGCAGTGCCCCTTCGTGGTGCAACTCGGCACGATGCAACTGCCGGTTGAATCGGTCGGCCGACTCGGGGTCTCGGCCAAAACCAAAGAGGCGGTCGTTGGTTGGGGTGGCAGGCAGCTTGAGTTTCAGACGACGCCCCACACGGGCCGCCTCAATGTCCTGCACCAACGGTTGGGCGATGGGCGGAATCTGCACCTCCTCCGAGGCCAGATCGGCACGATGTTGGTCGATTAACAGCTCCATAAGCGCTCCTCCATTTTGTTGGCGGCCACCGTCACACGCAGCGTAGCCAACGATCCGCAATCGCAATACGACAGTCGCTTCGTTACCACCCGTCGGGGTTGATACCCCTCGGCCGTAAGTTGCCAAACGCAGGGCGAAAAGAGTAGCTCGCTCAGCGCCGCAATGACCTCCTTCGGCTCGGGGGCGGTATCGAGCGTAAGGTTCTCTTGCAGGGCGATGCAGGCCGTTTCGTACCCCTCGGTGCCATAGCCTTCGATGCGCTCTACCTCACTCTCGAGCGAGACACGTCGGGGAAAGGTGTAGTGCTCGATGCTGCCCGCCGAGCTGAGCCAGGCCAACGTTACGGCTCGGGGCGACCGCTCACGCACCACATAGTCGGCCACCATACGTCCGCCAAAGAGCAGGGCCAGCTCATCGACACGGTCGAAGTCGGCGGCGTTGATTGTCAGGTCGTACAGTCCTGCCTCGCTAACCGAGAAGCGTTGCGTGATGACCTCCTCGCCCCGAATGTAGCCTGCCACCTGGATGTTGAAGGGGGCATCGGCTCGAATGGTGAGGTGGTCCACCCCTCGGGGGTCGAGGATGCGTTCGATGGGGAGGGTTGTCAAGAGGCGGTCGGTCGCAACCACCGAAGCAGGAATGAAGGTGAGCCGTTCCGAAATAAGTGTTTCGGCCTCGGTCACCGCCTCCAACGAGCAGCTGACCATACGCTCCGAGCGCACGAGCGAGGTGGTGGATGGGGTGGGATTGCAGCGGAGTGCCGAGCGGAGGTAGGGGGCGATGTCGAACGAGACCTCGCTTTGGCCCACAAAGTGTTTCGTGCCGAGCAGGGCGCCCTCGCCATCAAGGATGCGTAGGGTTACCTCCGGGGCGGTGATGTCGGTCAGCGTGCAATCGATCCGACCGAAGAGAGGCGAAAGAGCCTCGGGTAGATGGGAGAAAAACATAGAAAAAGAGGTGTTAAGGGTAAGGGGCAGACGGAGGGCGGCAAGATGTGCCTACAGGGAGAAGCCCGACCGACGGCCGCACAGAATGTGCAAAAGATGTTGAACAACTGTTGAAAGTTGTTGATAGGTGTTTATAACTACCCTTTAATTGCTTGATTGTTGGTCGCTTAAAGATTGTTGAAAAGATAGGTGTGCGACCTGTATTGTTGTCGATTGACAGTGCAAATATACAACCCTCGATACCCCCTTGTCAAGTCTTTTTTGCACTTTTTCTACATTTTGTAGAATAATTTGATGATTTTTTCTTACTTTTGCCCTATAAACCAGATTGTTCGAATTTTTATGGATGATGGCCATTGTTACCCGTATAGTTGCCCCATCGCTTTTCGGAGCGGTGCACAGCCTCTATGGTAGCACGCTTGGAGTCGCCCGACTCTTGGCGCAGACCGTCACATCCCTCTTCAAACCCCGTATGACAACCCCCACGCTCGGCCGCCTTTCGGAGGCTCGGGATGCTGTTTGTGGTTGCCGACGGATTCGTTTTGCACAAAAATTGTGGGATGCAGGTGTCAAGACGGCCCCTGTTCCCAATCCCGGCTGAAGGGGTTAGCCGAACCCGCACAGGGTTCGCCTCCAACGGTGAAATAAGTCAATAAACCTCAAACGTTTAGCGAACCTTTCAGCCAATGATTACCATCTACCTCAAGCAATACAACAAAATCATCCGCAACGCCGACACCAAGCTTTTTGACGAGCTGGGCTATGACGATATTCTGTGGATTGATATGATGGATCCGTCCATTAAGGAGCAGCGTGCAGTGGAGAACTTCATCGAAATCAACCTCCAGTCGCGCCAACAGGTCGAGGAGATTGAGTCCACCTCGAAATACTCCGAGAATGAGAATGCCATCATCTCGAATGCCAATTTCTTCATCCCCACGGGCGAGTCGTTTCTGGTCGAGCCGGTGTCGTTCATCATCTCCAACGAGGGTGTGCTGGTGTCGGTGCGTCACGCCGAGTCCCGCACCTTCCGCGAGACCGAGAAGCGTCTGCAAATGAACTACCGCAGCTACTCGACCGGCTACCACATCTTCATCTCCCTGTTGGAGGTCCGCATCGACTACGATGCCGACTTGGTGGAGTTGGTGGCCAAGCAGGTCGGAGCCCTGGCCAAGGATATCACCTCGGAAGACTCGATCGACAAGGAGATTCTGCACCGCATCAGCGCCTTGCAGGAGAGCACGATGTCGCTTCGTGAGAACATCTTCGACCGTCAGCGTGTCTTGTCGGGCATCTTGCGCTCGGAGCGCTTCCCGAACGATATCTATCCCCGCCTGCAGTTGATGATTAAGGACGTCAATTCGCTCATCAACCACGCCGACTTCAGCTTCCAGCGTCTGGACTATATTCAGGATGCAGCGTTGGGTCTGATTAACATCGAGCAGAACGAGATTGTCAAGATCTTCTCGGTGGCCGCCGTGATTTTCCTGCCTGCTACGCTCATCGCATCAATCTACGGCATGAACTTCAAGGTGATGCCCGAGTTGGAGTGGCAACTGCAGTTGGGCAGCCTGACACTCCCGGTCGGCTACCTCTTCGCCATCGGCCTGATGATTCTCTTCTCGGGAATGACGATTTGGTACTTTAAGTATAAGAAGTGGCTGTAACCTCAGCCACTTCTTTTTTTACCGCATACAAAAAGGGTTGCCCCAAAATCGGAGCAACCCTTTTTCGTTGTTGTACTGTATGCCTTACTCGGCGAGGGGGTCGAAGGTACCCTGACCGCCGTTGTAGTCCTCCCAACCGATGGTCTGGAGCAGGGTGGGGTTCTTCGTCTGGGTGTTCTGGTTGAAGCCCAGCAGGTAGTAGCGAGGTAGGAACGTAATGTACATACCGTCCACCGTCTTATCGGCGTTCAGGGCGTCACCACGCTTCATCTTGGCCTGCAGGTAGGGCGCATAGAACTGCT
>CALAQA010000120.1:0-13758 GCA_937889065.1 uncultured Alistipes sp. | reverse complement strand
GGGGTTGATCGACGACGAGGCCGAAGGTTTGATTTTGCCAATCGACTCGATGCCCTTCATCAGACGATCCAGCCCCTTCTCGGCGGCCTGCAATGCCTCGTTCGAGAAGTCGAGCGTCGAACGGTAGTGGGCCTGCAAGACAAAGAAGCGGATGGTCATCGGCGTGTAGGCCTGCGCCAGGATGGCGTGCGAGCCGGTAAAGAGCTCCTCCAGGGTGATGAAGTTGCCGAGCGATTTGCCCATCTTCTGCCCATTGATGGTAATCATATTGTTGTGTACCCAGTAGCGGGCTGAGTCGTGACCCAGCGCAGCGGTCGATTGGGCAATCTCGCACTCGTGGTGGGGGAACATCAAATCCATACCGCCACCGTGGATGTCGAACTGCTCGCCCAGGTACTTCGTACTCATGGCCGAGCACTCCATGTGCCATCCCGGAAAGCCATCGCTCCAGGGCGAGGGCCAACGCATAATATGTTCGGGCGAGGCCTTCTTCCACAGGGCAAAGTCGAACGAGTGGTGTTTGTCGCTCTGGCCATCCAACTCACGGGTGTTGAGCACAATATCCTCCAGGTTGCGACCCGAAAGGCGACCGTAGTGGTGCTTGGCGTTGTATTTCTCCACATCGAAATAGACCGAGCCGTTCGAGATGTAGGCAAAGCCCTCGTCCAGGATGCGCTTCACCATCTCGATCTGCTCGATGATGTGGCCCGAGGCGTGCGGCTCGATCGACGGCGAGAGGACATTCATCTGTGCCATGGCACTGCGGTAACGCTCGGTGTAGTAGTGGGCCACCTCCATCGGCTCCAACTGCTCGAGGCGGGCCTTCTTGGCGATTTTATCCTCGCCCTCGTCGGCATCGTGCTCGAGGTGACCTACGTCGGTGATGTTGCGCACGTAGCGTACCTTGTAGCCCAGCGAGCGGAGGTAGCGGAACAGCAAATCGAACGTGACGGCGGGACGGGCGTGACCCAGGTGGGGATCGCCATAGACCGTCGGGCCGCAGACATACATACCTACACGGCCTTCGGTCAGGGGTGTAAACTCCTCCTTGCGGCGTGTCAGCGTATTGTAAAGGGTAAATTTGGTATCCATAGTTGGTTTTCTTGCGTTTTCTTGTCGCAAATTTAGTAATTTTTATTCGTGAAAAGAAACCTCTATCCGAAAAGATGATTTTTTCGACGCTTTTCTCACGCAATAGGATTGCAGAAACGCCGTTTATTGATTACTTTTGCCCATTGTAATAAACCTGTAACGATTTAGCACCACGAAAATATGATGCCACTTTTCAAGCGTTGGAACAATATCATCGGCTGGATGGTCTTTGCCATTGCGGCACTGACCTACCTCTTGACGATGGAACCCGTATCGAGCCTTTGGGACTGCTCGGAGTATATCGCCACCTCGTATCGTCTGGAGGTGGGTCACCCTCCAGGAGCACCGCTCTTTATGTTGTTGGCACGTCTGGCTACGCTCTTTGCCCCCTCGCCCGACTATGTGGGTATAGCGGTCAATGCAATGAATGCCTTTGCGAGTGCCTTCTGTATTCTGTTCCTCTTCTGGACCATCACCCACATTGCCCGTCGCCTCCTTCACTACTCGGGCCGCACGCTCGACGTGGGTAACATCATCCTCACGCTTGGTGCCGGTGCGGTGGGTGCCCTGGCCTACACCTTTACCGATACCTTCTGGTTCTCGGCCGCCGAGGGCGAAGTCTATGCCCTCTCGTCGATGTTTACGGCGCTGGTGGTGTGGCTGATGCTTAAGTGGGAGGAGGAGGCCGATGAGCCTCACGCCCTGCGTTGGATTGTGCTGATTGCCTACCTGATGGGCCTCTCGATCGGTGTTCACATTCTGAACCTGCTGACCATCCCGGCATTGGTCTTCATCTACTACTTCCGCACAACGGAGCGTGTGACGATGAAGGGCATCGTCTATGCCACCCTCATTGCAGGTGTCATTCTGTTGGTTATCAACGGTATCATCATCCCCTATACGGTCTATGTCGGGGCGATGATCGATCTCTTCTTTGTCAATTCGTTGGGCTTGCCCGTCAATCTGGGTATGGCGCTCTTTGCCCTGGCCCTGATTGGCGTTTCGGGGTGGGGTGCCTGGGTGATGCACCGCCGTGGCCGTGTGCTGTGGAACGTGGTGCTGCTCTCGCTGACGATGATTCTTATCGGCTTCTCGAGCTACGCTACGGTGACGATTCGTGCCGCCGCCAACCCGCCGATGAACTCGAACAACCCCTCGAATCCCCACGCCCTGCTCTCGTTCCTGAATCGTGACCAATACGGCAACCGCCCGCTGTTGGTGGGTGCCTACTACTCGGCTCCCGTCGAAGGCTACACCGAGAAGCACAGCTACTACCTCGACGAGGACGGCACCTACAAGAAGGGTACGACCATCGACGGCTACACCTACCCCGAGGGCTTTACGCACCTCTTCCCCCGTATGTGGAACTACAGCAAAAAGGAGAAGGACTATAAGCAGTGGGCCGCCTACCGCACCAAGGAGGAGATTGTGATGGACGAGGAGGGCAACGTGGTGCGTGACGAGTCGGGTCGCCCCGTGCGCCAGACCGTATTGGATTATGGCCGCAAACGCATCTACGACGATGGCTACGGACCGCAGACGGTCGTGGAGCCGACCTTCCTCGAGAACCTGAATTACTTCTTCACCTACCAGCTCAACTATATGTACTGGCGCTATTTCTTGTGGAATTTCGTCGGTCGTCAGAGCGATATTCAGCCCTCGGGCTCCACCATCTTGGATGGTAATTGGCTCTCGGGCATCCGTTTTATCGATGAACTCTACCTCGGTCCGCAGGATAACCTCCCCCGTGAGGTGGCCGGCAATAAGGCACGAAACACCTACTATTTCTTGCCCTTCCTGCTGGGTCTGATCGGTCTGATTTACCAACTCAACCGTGATCAGCGCAACTTCTCGATTGTGATGTGGCTCTTCATTATGACGGGTGTGGCGCTAGTGGTCTATTTCAACTCCTCGCCCGGCGAGCCTCGTGAGCGTGACTATGTCTATGCCGGCTCGTTCTACGCCTTCTGTATCTGGTTAGGTCTGGGTGTGATGGCTGTTCGTGACCTCTTTGCGTGGGTCGTAAAGCGCCAGACGAAGTGGACGGCCGTAGTCGCTACGGTGTTGTGCCTCGGTGTGCCGACCCTGTTGGCTGCCGAGAACTGGGATGACCACGACCGTTCGCACCGCACCATGTCGCGCGACATTGGTTGGAACTACCTCCAATCGTGCCTCCCCAACTCGATTATCTTGAACTACGGCGATAACGACACCTTCCCCTTGTGGAACAACCAGGAGGTCTATCAGGTGCGCCCCGACATCCGCATTATGAATACCTCGTACCTGGGTGGCGAATGGTATGTCGATGAGATGAAGACGGCGGCCAACAAGGCCCCCGGTGTCCCCTTCTCGTTGCCCAAGCACAAATACACCTACAAGAACGATTGGGTACCCATCAAGGAGGTGATTGACCGTGCGGTCGATTTGAAGGAGGTCATCGAGTTTATCCGCAGCGACGACCCCGCTTCGCAGTTGCGTCTGGTCGATGGCTCGTACAACGACTACATTCCCGCCCGCCGTCTGGCTCTGCCGGTCAATAAGGAGAATGCCATTGCCTCGGGCATCGTGAAGGAGGAGGATCGCGACCTGATGGTCGATACGGTCTTCTTGGAGTTGCGCGGCTCTTCGATTGACAAGAACAAGCTGATGCTTTTGGATATGCTGGCCAACTTCGATTGGAAGCGTCCGATCTACCTCACGCAGATCTATATTATGCAGGACCTCGGGCTGTTGGATTACCTCCAATTCGACGGCTATGCCTACCGTCTGGTCCCCATCAAGACCCCCACGAAGACCCTCACCGAAGTGGGCCGCATCGACCCCGACTATGCCGCTCCGCTGCTTCGTGACACCTTCCGCTACGGCAACCTGAAGGACAAGCGGGTCTATGTCGATCACTTTATCCAATATAACTTGCAGGCGAGCCGTGCCCGTCAGGCCTTTGCCCGTGTGGCCAAGGAGTTGTTGGTTGAAGAGCGTGTCGAGGAGGCCGTAGCTTTGCTCGATAAGGGTCTGGAGGAGCTGCCCACATCGCAGATTCGCTTTACGGACGACAATACGATTCCCTTCCTTGAGGCCTACTACGCCGCCGGTCAGATGGGCGACAAGACGGCTGCCGAGAAGGGCGATCGACTGATGGTGGCCTATGTGAACAATGCCATCGAGTATATCGAGCACTACCTCACCTTCGAGGGGATTCAGGCCGATATGGTCGATGCCGAGCTGACCATCCGTCTCGATGAGTTGCAGGATGCCTACTACCTGGCGGCCTACGCCAAGCGTTGGGATGTGGTGCGCTACCTGAACGAGTACTACCGTACGCTGGGTGTTCCCGAGAGCGACCTGCTGCCTGTCGAGGGCGATGCCAAACCCATCGATGCGTAAAAGAGTTTATCTTTACCTTATATATAAAAGAGGCGGTCCGATGTGGGACCGCCTCTTTTTGTTGGTTAATCTTCGGCTTCGAGGGTAAATAGCTCCTCGACCGTTTTTTGGAAGGTGCGGGCAATTTTGAGGGCCAGCACCGTTGAGGGGATGAACTTCCCCGCCTCGATGGCGTTGATGGTCTGACGACTCACGCCGCACCGCTCGGCCAGCTCCTGCTGGGTCATCCGCACCTCGGCACGCTCGACACGAATCCTATTCTTCATCGTCGGCCTCCTTTCTGATGCGCCACAGCATCACCCGATAGGCCCCCACAAAGATGATGGGGTAGGCCACCAGATTGTAAATCATTACGTTCAGAAAATCGAGGCTGTTGAAGGCGAAGGTCGCCACGATGATGCAGACGGCCTGAATGTAGAGTGCCATCAACAGGGCGTTGAGGCGGATGCGGCTGATCATCTCGTCCTCGATCTTTTCGCGTGAGCAGGCTACGAAGATTGTTCCGAGCCACAACCACAAGACAATGTGGTTGTTGAGGAGTGGCTTGTCGGAGAGGTGCAACGCCTGCAACAGCTCGACATTTTGGTAGTTGAAGCCGATGGCGGCGGCCCACAGACCTACCGGCACGGCAATCGCCAACAGAAGCCATCCGACCCACTTAAAGCCGTAGGGCAATAACCATTCTTTTTGCATAGTTTGTAACGAGTTTAAGGTTTAAGGCAAACTGCCGGACGTGGCCACTTGTCCCGTTTGCTGTTGCAAATGTAAAGCAAACTTTACAAAATAGCAAACAAAATTGACAAAATTTTTTATGCAAAAAGAAAAAGAGATTAAATGACTTTAATCTCTTTAATTTCCTTAATCTCTTTTGGAAAAGGCCCCTATGCTCTTCCGCTACTGCTGAATCTTGACCAGCTGTTGGCGATAGGCATTCAGGATTCTCGACTTCGAGATAAAGCCCAGGTAGTGGTTCTCCTTATCCACTACGGGCAGCATCCAGGTATTTTTGTCCTCGAATTTGGGCAGAATCGACTGAATCGACTCGTGTTGCAGGATGCGGTCGGGCGGCTGAATCATATAGTTCGAGACCGGTGCGCCCCACTTCTCACGCTTGAACATATCGCGCCGCAGGTCGTCGAGCTGCACCACGCCCAATAGCCGGCCGAAGTTGTCGATGACGGGGAAGATGTTGCGACGGGCGGTCGAGATGATGTGAATCAGGTCGCCGAGGGTCATCTGCTCGCGGATGCGGACAAAGTCAGTCTCCATCAACTCGTCGAGTTTAAGGAATACGAAGACCGACTGATCCTTGTCGTGGGTCAGCAGTTCGCCCTTCTGACGCAGCTGCTTGGTGTAGATTGAGTCGGGGTCGAGGTAGTAATTGACGGCAAACGAGATGCAGGCCGTAATCATCAGCGGGATGAAGAGTCCGTAACCGTTCGATAGCTCTGCAATAAGGAAGATCGAGGTGAGCGGCGCATTCATCACACCCGCCATCACACCTGCCATACCGACCAACGTAAAGGAGGCGATGGGCACCTGCCATCCAAACAGGGCGTTGCAGATGAGGGCCAACGCCGCTCCCGTAAAGGCACCCACGAAGAGCGAGGGGGCAAACGTACCGCCCACGCCACCTGCGGCATTGGTGGTGGCCATCGCAATCACCTTGAAGAACATCGTGGCCAAGACAAAGAGGATGATGACCCAGTCGATGTGTGAGAAGCGGTAGAAGAGCGAGTTGTTGAAGAGCTGATCCGTCTGGCCGTGCATCAACCCCACGAAGGCATCGTAACCCTCGCCGTAGAGGGGCGGGAAGATGAAGATCAGGATGCCGAGCACCGCTCCGCCGATAAGCCATTTGCGGTATTGGGTCGGCTGCTTTTTGAAGAAGGCTCCCACCTTCGAGTTCATTGATGTAAAGTACCAGGCCATCAATCCGCACCCCACACCCAAGAGGATGAAGAGGGGTATCTGCCACAGCTCGAAGGCATCTTCGGGGCGCAGCGTCACGGCGATGATGGGGTCGAAACCACGCAGGATGAAGGCGATGGTGGTGGCCGTCACGGTAGCAATCAGCAGCGGGATGATGGAGGTGGCCGTGATGTCGAGCATCAGAATCTCCAACACGAAAATCACGCCCGTGATGGGGGCTTTGAAGATGGCCGCCAGTGCAGCACCTGCACCGCAGCAGAGCAGCAGTGTGGTGTGTTTGTAGTTCAGGCGTGCCAGCTGGGCCACATTCGAGCCGATGGCGGCACCCGTCAGTACGATGGGGGCCTCGGGTCCGACCGATCCACCAAATCCGATGGTTGTGGCACCGCCCACAATCGAGGTCCAGCAGTTGTGGCGGGAGATGCGGGAGTCCTTTCTCGACATCGCATAGAGCACACGGGTCACCCCTTCCGAGATGTTGTCTCGCACGATGTAGCGGACAAAGAGGGTGGCCAGGATGATACCGATGGCGGGGTAGATCAGGTAGAGGAATTGCGCCTTCTCGACCGAGAACCAACGGGTCAGTCCCTCGCCGATGGCGTGCAGCAACACCTCAAAGAGGAAGGTGCCCAGACCGGCCAGCAGACCCACAATGACGGCCAACACCATCAGCATCTGACGGGTCGAGAGCCTGCGTGTGAGGCGCAGGAAATAGGCATATATGCGGTCGGTCCAAATTACCTTCATACGATTGTGGTGAGCCTTCGGCCTGATTTATTGGTTGTTGGTTTGAAAATAGCGTTCGAAGAAGAGCATCTGATACAGTAGCGAGTTCTCCCAATAGGCGCTGTTGTGGCGTCCCGGGCGTACATAGTAGTCGTGGTCGATGCCGAGTTTGCGCAGTTTCTCGTGCAGCTTTTGGTTTACCTCGTAGAAGAAGTCGTCGAAGCCGCAGTCGATAACGAGGGCCAATTCGTTGTTTTTCAGGGTCTCGACCTCGTTGATGACCGTATGGCGATCCCACTGCTTGCGATTCTTCTTCAGCGGCCCCAGCTGTTCGTGCATCCGCCACGCCTTGGGGAAGGGGCGGATATCGACCCCTCCGGAGGTGGAGCCGGCCGCTCCGAAGATGGCTCGATGACGTATGCCGAGCCACAATCCGCCGTGACCGCCCATCGAAAGTCCGGTGATGGCACGCCCCTCACGGGCAGCGATGGTGGGGTAGTGGGCATCCACCCAACGGGGCAGCTCCTCGCCCACGAAGGTTTCGAAGCGGGATTCGGGTTTCAGCGGGCTGTCCCAATACCAACTCTTCTCGCCGTCGGGGCAGACGATAATCATCGAAAAACGGTCGGCCAGCGGGCGCAAATCGGTGATTTGCTGCCATTGGCACTCGTCGCCTCCATAGCCGTGCAAGAGGTAGAGAACCGGTGTCGGTCGCTGTGCAGCACAGTCGGGCACCACTACCAAGGCGGGAATCTCTCGCTGCATGGCGGGACTGTGTACGGCTACCGTGTCGATACGGGCGGCGTGGGCCGTCAGCGCAGCACAGAGCGTAAAGACGAGTGTCAAAATTACCTTCATAGGCCCTTCTATCCTCTATCCCTAAAAAGGAAATTTTTAATTTTTAATCTTTCATTTTTAATTCTTCTCGGCGTAGGCTTTGGCCTGGGCGGCAATCAGCTCTTTGTCCTCGAAGTAGTTGATACGCATTGCATTGCGCACATCGTGCAGCGTCTCCGAAGCCTTGCGGCGGGCACGCTCCGTACCGGCCTCCAGTACGGCATAGACCTCCTCGATGCGCTCCTCGAAGTAGCGACGACGCTCACGAATCGGGTCGAGCAGCTCGTTGAGGATGTTTATGAGGAGCTTCTTGCACTTCACATCGCCCAGACCACCACGGCAGTAGTGCTCCTTCAGGGCGTCGAGCGACTCATATTCGGGCAGGTACTTCTGGAAATGCTCGGGGCAGCAGAAGGCATCCAGGTAGGTGAAGACGCAGTTGCCCTCGACCTTGCCCGGGTCCTCGATGCGCAGGTGGTCGGGATCGGTGTACATACCCATCACCTTCTTCTTTACCTCGGCGGGCGTATCCGAAAGGTAGATGCAGTTGCCCAGCGACTTGGACATCTTGGCCTTGCCATCGGTGCCCGGCAGACGCATGCAGGCGGTATTCTCGGGCAGCAGAATCTCCGGCTCGACGAGCGTGGGGCCGTAGAGCGAGTTGAACTTGTGGACAATCTCACGAGTCTGCTCCACCATCGGCTCCTGGTCGGCACCGGCGGGTACGGTGGTGGCACGGAAGGCGGTGATGTCGGCGGCCTGCGAGATGGGGTAGCAGAAGAAACCGACGGGCAGCCCCTGCTTCTGGGTCGTGTCGCCCGCCTCGGCCTGCTCCGAGAAACCACGCAGAATCATCTCCTGCTTGACGGTCGGGTTGCGTTGCAGACGCTGTACGGTGACCAGATTCATATAGTAGAAGCACAATTCGCACAGCTCGGAAATCTCGCTTTGGATGAAGATCGAGACCTTCTCGGGGTCCAGACCTGCCGAGAGGTAGTCCAGAGCCACCTCGATGATGTTTTGGCGCACCTTCTCGGGGTTGTCCCAGTTGTCGGTCAGTGCCTGTGCATCGGCAATCATGATGTAAATATCGTCGAAGAGCCCCGAGTTTTGCAACTCGACACGGCGGCGCAACGAACCCACATAGTGTCCCAGGTGGAGGCGTCCGGTGGGGCGGTCGCCCGTCAGAATGATTTTTTTAGCCATATCTGTTTCGTAGTTAATCTTTGCTGTTGAATCAATTTCTTGCGAAAATACAAAAATTCTCGTGCGCGAAGAAAAATAGTTGTCCTATATAGATTTTTTTTATATCTTTGTCTTACGCTAATAATCCGACACTATATGACAATCATTCAACTCGAGTACCTGTTGGCGGTGGCCAACTGTGGTAGTTTTTCGCAAGCTGCCGAACATTGTTTCGTAACGCAACCCTCTCTTTCAATGCAGGTTAAGGCGTTGGAGGAGGAACTTGGCGTGGTGCTGCTGGATCGCACCAAAAAGCCCGTCGTTCCGACCGAGGCGGGCGAGGTGGTCTTGCGTGAGGTGCGTGAGACGCTGCGTGCCTTCAACTACATTCGTGAGGCGGTCAGCGAGCTGAAGGGCGAGACCTCGGGCAAACTGCGCCTGGGGGTGATTCCGACCATCGCCCCCTACCTGATGCACCGCTTTATGCCCGCCTTCGTGCGTGAGTATCCGAAGGTGGAGCTGGAGGTTTCGGAGATGAAGACGGCCGATATTGTCGAGGCGCTCAAAAAAGACCGCCTCGATGCGGCGTTGGTGGCGGGTGGCACGTGCGGCGAGGGTATCCAGGAGCACGACCTCTTCAACGACCGCTTCTGGCTCTACGTCTCGCCCGAAAATCCGCTCTACGAACGCTCGAATATCCGCATCGAAGATATTGACTTAAAGGACCTTGTCATCTTGAGTGCGGGCAACTGTATGCGTGATCAGATTATCGAGCTTTGTCAGGCCAAACGCCAGATGCCGACCCATTATTCGTTCGAGTCGGGCTCGTTGGAGACCCTGATGCGCATTGTCGATTGTACGCAGTCGGTCACCATCATCCCCGAGATGGCTATTCAGTTCATCCCCAAGGAGCGTATGGACCGTGTTAAGATGCTCGCCAAGGGGGCGACCTCTCGTAAAATTTCGGTCGCCGTGCGCCGCACCTATGTCAAGGGGTCGATTATCAAGGCCTTGAACGAAACCATCACCCGATATTGTACCCCCGAAGAGCACTAACCTATGGAGTTTCTGATCGTTACAGCGGCCAATCGGGCTGCCGAAGAGGCTCGTTTGGACCACTTCAAATTACAGATTTATCGCCCCGCTTTTCCCGATCGTAACGAGCGGGAACCCTTCGATGTGATTCTCTCCCGTCTGAGCCTTGGGGCGCAGGTCGAGGCCTGCCCGTCGAGCTACATCCTCTTTGCCTTGGAGGGCGACGAGGTGCTGGGTGGTGCCATCTACGATTGGTACCCCTCGTGCGGGGCAATGGAGTTGATCTATTTGGCTGTGGATGAGCAGCATCGCCGCAAGGGTGTCGGGCGAAGCCTGATGCTCGACGGCACGGCCCTGTTGCGTGATCACCTGGCCTCTCAGGGGGCCAAGATGGCGGCCCTCTACTTCGAGACCAACGACCCCTCGTTGAGCGATGTGGTCGATTCGATGGACTCGGCCGAGCGGGTACGTTGCTTTGCTCGGTGGGGTGCGAAGTTGATTCATATCGACTATGTGCAGCCGCCCCTCACGCCCCAAGCCGAGGCGGTGGAGCACCTGATGTTGGCCACGCTGCCCCAATTTTCGGACAGCGACACTTCGCTTTCGGCCGAGGCGCTGAGTGCCTTTTTGAAGGAGTTTTATCGGGGGTTGGATGCCTCCGATTCGCCCTCCCTGGAACAGATGTTGGAGCAGATTCGCTCGAAGGCGGGTCGTGCCGGACGCATCGCTCTGGAGGGCTTTATGGAGCACTCGCGTTACCGCTTCGGCGATGTCTGTGTGACGTTGCACTATGCGGTTGATAGTAAGATGGATAGCTGGGATAATGACGACCGTCAGTGTCTCTGTTTCTACTCCTACGAAACCGACCTTTTCAACTACCGTTTTCAGCGGAACCGTCCCTTCTCGACCCACCTGCACACCACCTTTTCGGATGTGTGGCTTTGGTTGCCGACGGCCTACCGTTACACCTCCGAGGGCAACACCTATCCCCGCATTACCGAGTCGGGGCGTGAGCGCCTCAAGGTCGATGTCTCGTTGTCCTACTCCTACAACCCGACGGCTCGGTTGCGTGTGGCCCACCTCACGTTGGCACCTGCCGCCGACGAGGCGTGGAGCGAGTTGGATCTGATCAAGTTGGCTACCCTCTATGGCAGCCGCCAGGAGCAGGTGCGTTGCAATCGCCCCTTCTATCTGCAATTCGAGGGCGAAGATGAGGAGGCTTTGCCCCTTCCCGAATTTTTGCGGCGTCACCTTCACGAAGGGGAGTATCATCCAATGAGTGTGGGTGTTACCGAGATCGAACTCTCGGCCGTGTCGATGGCCGACGGGCCCCTTCCGTTTGCGGCTGAGAGCCTCTTCGACCACTTCCGCCCGGGGGCCTACAACAAGTTGGATGGGGAGGTGAAATTGTTTGCCTCGATGTTGTGCGGTGTGATTTTGGGCATCTTCGACTTCGAGCGTATGAACAGCCCCGAAATCTACGATACCATCAAGCCCATCGTGTGGCGTGAAAACTCCTTCATGGACCTCTGTCGAGGCCACCTCGTCAAGTTGGAATTTGACCCCGAAAGCGAGGAGGTCGAGGCCACCGACGAGGCGATGATGTCGCCCTATATGTTGGTGCCGAGTGTGGTGATGGCCTACAACGAATTGCTGTTGGATCGAGCCGAGCAGATCGTTGCCCAATCTGCCGAAGCGGGACGTGGTATAGCCTCCTTGACCGATGATATTGAGCAGGTTAAGCGATTGCTGTATGCCGATTTTTTGACCGATATTTTCCAATACGAATCCGAGCAGGAGCTGATTCGTGCGGCCGACGTGCAGCGAGGTTTGAAGGCCCGACACGAGGCGCTGAAACGCCAAATCGAAATTATGCAGAGCCGTCTGTTCGAGCTCAAATCGTTGCGTGACAACCGCATCGACACCTTCCAGGGAGTGTTGCTGGCCGTCATCGCCCTGATGGAGGTGCGCGGGGTCTTCTACGACTACTTTGGCGACTATGGCGAGTGGGTCTTCGTCGGAGCCGTCGTGGTGGTGCTTGTCGGAGGCTTCCTCTTTGGGTGGATTAAGTACCGAGGGGAGTAGAATTTGGTCGAAAAGGCATTTACTGCCAAATAAATTTGGCATTGCAGGGAGGTTTTTGTATCTTTGCTCGGTTTAGTGACCTATTGCAAGTAATATGGAGAATTTGAATCAACTCATCGAAACGATTGTCTCGGCAATCGAGGATAAGAAAGGTAAGGATATTGTATCGTTGGATCTGTCGGGTTTCGATGGAGCCATCTGTTCGCATTTTGTGGTCTGCAACGCCGATTCGACCACCCAGACGTGCGCCATTGCCGATAGCATCGAGGACAAAGTTCACGAGGTGCTGGGCGAGTGGCCCTGGCGTGTCGAGGGTAAGCAGACGGGTCTGTGGGTGGCCCTGGACTATGTGGATGTGGTGGTGCACATCTTCCAAAGCGACCTGCGCGAGTTCTACAAACTCGAGGAGCTGTGGGCCGATGCACCGATGACACGATACGAGTACGAGGAGTAAAAACAAACTATGGCACAGGAGAATAACAAGAATAGAAACAACGCTCCGTCGCCGATGCCCCGCTTCAATATCTTCTGGTTTTATGGCCTGATTGCGGCTGTGATTCTGGGTTGGTGGATGTTCGACCAGCCCAATGATGAGCCTGTGAAGGGCGACTGGAAGCTGGTGGAGCAGATGGTCAAGTCGGGCGATGTGGAGCGTATTGTGGTGTTGAACCACGAGGAGGCCAAGGTCTTTCTGAAGGAGGGCGCGGACGATAAGTACCGTGCCGATTCGACCGACGTGCGCCTGCAACGTATGCCCGAGCAGGGTGCACAGGTGATCTTCACGATTGGCTCGGTGGAACTTTTGGATGAGCAGCTGCGTGAGGCTCAAGGTGAGGGCGAGCGTGTGACGGTCGAGTACCAAAACGAGAAGAACAACTGGATGCACATCGTCGGCTCGATTTTGCCGTGGGTGCTCATCATCGGTGTATGGTTTTTCATTATGCGCTCGATGGCCCGAGGCGGTGGCGGCGGTGGTGCCGGCATTATGAACGTGGGCAAGGCTCGTGCGCAGGTCTTCGACAAGGACAACCAACGCCGTGTCACCTTCAAAGATGTGGCAGGTCTGGAGGAGGCCAAGGTCGAGATTATGGAGATTGTCGATTTCCTGAAGAAGGCCGACAAGTATCGTGAGCTGGGTGCCAAAATTCCGAAGGGTGCCCTGCTGGTGGGTCCTCCGGGAACGGGTAAGACCCTTCTGGCCAAGGCGGTAGCGGGCGAGGCCAATGTGCCTTTCCTCTCGATTTCGGGCTCGGACTTTGTCGAGATGTTTGTCGGTGTGGGTGCTTCGCGTGTGCGCGATTTGTTCGAGCAGGCCAAGAAGATGGCCCCCTGCATTGTCTTCATCGACGAGATCGATGCCATCGGTCGTGCCCGTGGCAAGAATGCCGGTTTCTCGGGTAACGACGAGCGCGAGAATACGCTCAACCAGCTACTCACCGAGATGGATGGCTTCCAGACAAATGCAGGTGTTATCGTTCTGGC
>CALAQA010000119.1:0-4031 GCA_937889065.1 uncultured Alistipes sp. | reverse complement strand
GCCAAGGCCATTCACCGTGCGATGCAGGAGAAGTTGTGGGACAGCGAGGGCAACCATTGGGGCGAGTTCCGTGACCGAATGGGGCACCAACGCCTCCACACCTCGGCCGCCCTGTGGAGCATCTACCACGCCATCGACTCGGAGGTAGGCACCCCCCTGCAGATGGCCGCCTCGGCACGCTATGCCCAGCAGGAGCTGCCACACCTTCCGGTACGTTCGACCGACTTCAAGGAGGAGTGGCACCTGCCCGCCACGTCGGATTGGCAGCCCTACATCTGGTCGATCAACAACGTGGCCATTGCCGAGGTGATGCACGCCGCACTGGCCTATTGGCAGGCGGGGATGAACGAGGAGGCCTTCCACCTGATGAAGGGCGTGGTGATGGACAATATGTATCTGGGGACTTCGCCGCTCAACTTCGGTCAAATCAGTTACTTGGATGCTGCCCGAGGGGAGTGCTACCGTGACTTTGCCGACCCCATCGGTGTCTGGAGCCGTGCGCTAGTCGAGGGTCTTTACGGCATCCGTCCCGACCTGATTGCGGGCGAGGTGACGCTGCAACCGGGCTTCCCCAAGGCGTGGAACGAGGCCGACATCCACACCTCGGAGTTGGACTATCGTTTCGAGCGCAAGGGGCTGAAATCGACCTACACCATCACCCACCGCCACCCCGCCAAGACCGAGATTCGGTTGGTGGTCGATGGCTCGACGGTGGAGTGGGTCAAGGTCAATGGCCGTCGTGTCGCCTTCGAGGAGGTGCCCTACTCCTACGGAAAACCCCGCATCGCCATCCGCTTGACCTGGAACGACCGCTACAAGGTAATCATCAAGGAGCGTCGTGAAGTGGAGGCTGCCAAGATGGAGGTCGGGCCGAAGGGCTTTATCAAGGGGGAGCAGAACAACCTCACCTACTACGAGGGGGTGCAGAGCGGCGTGGAGCAACTCAAGCCCCGTTTGGAGTACGACGCCCCGAAGGGCTACCGCACCCTCCCTCTGTCGGAGGCCTACAACGCCTCCGTGAATGACATCTACCGCAACGAATACCTTTCGCCCCGTCCCGATGTCACCACCTTGCAAATCCCCAAGCAGGGTTACGGCGATTGGTGCCACCCCCAGGCCGAAGCCGAGATCGACGACAGCGGACTGCGTCAGTTGCTGCGTCAAAACAGCGTCGATGAGCGATTGGGTCTGATCGAACGAAACAACATCCCGATGCTCTTGGCTCACACGGGTAAGAATGTGGTATTCTCCTCGTTGTGGGACAACTACCCCACCTCGGTCACCCTGCCGTTGGCGGGTCGGGGACAGCGACTGTTGCTTGTGATGACCGGCTCTACGAACCATATGCAGAGCCACCTGCCGAATGGTCGCCTGACGGTTCGCTACACCGACGGCACGACCTCGGAATTGGAGCTGATCAACCCCGATAATTGGCCCTCCATCGAGCAGGCAGGTGTCAATGACGGCTACTCGTATCGTGCACCGCAGTTGTGGCGATTGGGGCTGAAGAATGGCCGTCTGAGCCGCACGTTGGCCGAGGAGATGGGGGCAACGAGTGGTGCCAATCGAATGATTCAGGGCGGTGCCGCCACGTTGGTCGAAATGCCCATCAACCCCACCAAGGAGTTGCAGTCGCTGCGCCTGGAGTGCCTCTCGCAGGATGTGGTCATCGGCATTATGGGCATCACCGTTGAAGAGTAAACGACCAATTTGAATTGAAATTCAAAATTAGTTTGTATCTTTGCGCGCACTTTATTTGAGAAACAAAACATAAACGAAAACTATATGGCATTACAATGCGGTATTGTGGGTCTGCCGAACGTCGGTAAATCGACCCTTTTCAACTGTCTGTCGAACGCCAAGGCACAGGCAGCCAACTTCCCCTTCTGTACCATCGAGCCCAACGTGGGTGTCATCACCGTGCCCGACGAGCGTCTGATTCGTCTGGCCGAGATCGATAAGCCGAAGCGAGTGATTCCCACCACCATCGAGATTGTCGATATTGCCGGTCTGGTGAAGGGTGCCTCGAAGGGCGAGGGTCTGGGCAACAAGTTCCTGGGTAACATCCGCACCACCCACGCCATCATCCACGTATTGCGTTGCTTCGAGAATGGCAACATCACCCACGTCGATGGGTCGATCGATCCGGTGCGTGACAAGGGGGTCATCGACACCGAGCTGCAGCTCAAAGACCTCGAGACCATCGAGAACCGCCTGGCCAAGACCCAGAAGCAGGCCTCGGTGGGTGGCGACCGTGTGGCCAAGCGCACCGTCGAGCTGCTGTTGCAGTACAAGGCCCTGTTGGAGCAGGGCAAGAACGCCCGTGAGTTGGAGTTGGAGCCCGAGGACAAGAAGCTGGTGGCCGACCTCTGCCTGCTGACCAGCAAACCCGTGCTGTATGTCTGCAACGTCGATGAGAAGTCGGCCGTGACGGGCAACGAGCATACCGAGGCCGTCAAGCAGGCCATCGCCTGCGAGCACGCCGAGATGCTGATCGTAGCCGCCGCCACGGAGGCCGATATTGCCGAGTTGGAGACCTTCGAGGAGCGTCAGATGTTCTTGGAGGATTTGGGCCTCAAGGAGTCGGGCGTGGCACGTCTGATTAAGGCGGCATACAAGTTGCTCAATCTGGAGACCTTCTTCACGACGGGTGCTGACGAGAGCCGTGCCTGGACCTATGTAAAGGGAATGAAGGCTCCGCAGACGGCCGGTGTCATCCACACCGATTTCGAGCGTGGCTTCATTCGTGCCGAGGTCATCAAGTACGAAGACTATGTGGCATTGGGCTCGGAGAAGGCCTGCCGCGATGTGGGCAAACTGAGCATCGAGGGCAAGGAGTATGTCGTGCAGGATGGCGACATTATGCACTTCCTCTTCAACGTATAACAAATGCTAAACTATGAACAACGCCAAGTATTGGATCATTGCGCTCGCCATCGTCGTAGCGGCTGCGCTGGTGGGTCGGGCCTATACCTATAAGTACCGCAGCCAGCAGACCATTGTCGTGACGGGGTTGGGCGAGACGGAGTTCTCGTCGGACAAAATCGTCTGGTCGGCCGCCATCACTGCCGAGGCCCCCTCGGCTGCCGCAGGTTACCTGAAAATCGAGGAGAGCAAGGCCAAAGTGGTGAAGTTCCTCGCCGCAAAAGGGGTAGCTGCCGAGAAGGTGGTCTTCGGCTTTGTCAATGCCGAGAAGCAGTACCAGCCCATCTACAACAACAACGGCAACTGGATGGGCCAACGTTTCACGGGCTATGAGTTGCGTCAGCGTTTCGAGGTCGAGTCGAACGATGTGGCCCTCATCGAGCAGGTCTATCGTGAGATTTCGTCGCTCATCGCCGACGGTGTGGCCATCGAGGCCTACGCCCCCGACTACTACTACACCAAACTCGACGATGTAAAGATGGACCTCATCGAGACCGCCTCGGCCGATGCCCGTCAGCGTGCCGAGAAGATTGCCTCGAATGCCGGTGCCCGCCTTAAGTCGGTCGCCTCGGCCCGTATGGGTGTCTTCCAAATCACGGGCGCCAACACCAACGAGAGCTTCTCGGCAGGTGGCTCGTTCAACACCTCGAGCCGCCAAAAGAAGGCCCGCATCACGATGCGCATCGAGTACCGCATCAAATAACGAGAAAAGCAACAACGAAAAACAACAACATAGATGGAAAAGCAAGTTCGTGTGCGTTTTGCACCCAGCCCCACCGGCCCGCTCCACATTGGTGGTGTGCGTACGGCCCTCTACAACTACCTCTTCGCCCGCCAGCACGGGGGCAAGATGATTCTGCGTATCGAGGATACCGACTCGCAGCGTTTCGTACCCGGTGCCGAGCAGTATATTATGGAGTCGCTCCGTTGGTGCGGCATCGAGATTGACGAGGGTGTCGGCGTAGGCGGTCCCCACGCCCCCTACCGTCAGAGCGAGCGTCGTGAGATTTATCTGAAGTATGCCCTGCAACTCGTCGAGGCGGGTTGGGCCTACTACGCCTTCGACTCGGCCGAGGCTCTCGACGCACTCCGCAAGGAGGCCGAAG
>CALAQA010000118.1:0-3124 GCA_937889065.1 uncultured Alistipes sp. | reverse complement strand
CGAATTAGACCACCCTATGGCCGTTTGGTTACAAAAATAGCAAAAAAATGGGGCCGAAAAGCGTAAAACATTGTAAAACACGCAGAATTTCGAATGCTAAATTTTGAATTTTCAATTTTCAATCGTACTTTTGCACTCCCTAACAGGCGGAACAGGGGTGCGATTCGGGGTGAAACCGCCCAAGAAATCGTACTGAAAACCGCCGGTGGTTTAACTTTTTAAACATTTTCATACACTATGAAAACTATCGTTGTAAATGCCGTTGAGCGTAAGGACTTCGGCAAGAAGGCAGCCAAGGCTGTTCGTCGTGAGGGTCTGGTACCCTGCGTGTTGTGTGGTAACGGCGAGACCGTTAACTTCACGATCGATCCCCGTGAGATCAAGTCGTTGATCTACACCCCCGCATCGTATGTAGTAGAGTTCCACTTCGGTGAGAAGGTTGAGTTGGCCGTTATGCGCGAGGCTCAGTGGCACCCCGTACGCGAGGAGCTGCTCCACGTTGATTTCTTCCGCATCGCCCAGGGTAAGCCCGTATCGGTTGCTATTCCCGTACGCCTGACCGGTAACGCCGAGGGTGTAAAGGTGGGTGGTAAGCTCGTGCTGTCGGCCCGCAAGGTGACCGTTAGCGCCCTGGTTGAGAACCTGCCCGACGAGATCACGGTTGATGTTACGTCGCTGGGTCTGGGTAAGACGATCTTCGTAGGCGACCTCGAGTTCGAGAACCTGAAGTTCGTGACCCCCGCTACGACCGCTGTTTGCGCCGTTCGCGTAACCCGTGCTTCGCGCGCCGCTCAAGAGCGTTAATAAACCGGAGGAATGAAATACCTCATTGTTGGGCTGGGTAACATCGGCGCCGAGTACGCCAATACCCGTCACAACATCGGATTTAGTGTGTTGGATGCCCTTGCTGCGGCATCCAACACTTCATTTACGACCGTCCGTTATGGCGATATGGCGCAGATTCGCCACCGTGGTCGTACCCTGTTGTTGTTGAAGCCCTCGACCTATATGAACCTCTCGGGTAAGGCCGTCCGCTACTGGATGGAGCAGGAGAAGATCAAGCCCGAAAACCTGCTGGTCATCTCCGACGACATCGCCATCCCCTTCGGACAGTTGCGCCTGCGCCCCCAGGGTTCGGCAGGCGGCCACAACGGCCTGAAGAACATCGCCGAGTTGCTCGGCACCGAGGCCTTTGCCCGTATGCGCTTCGGCGTGGGGGGCGACTTCGCCCGTGGCCACCAGGTCGATTACGTCCTGGGCCAATGGAGTGCCGAGGAGCAGGCCGCCCTGCCCGAGCGACTGAAACTCTTTGGCGACGCCATCCTATCGTACGCCTCGGTGGGATGTCAGATGACAATGAACGCCTTTAACAAGAAATAGCAACAAAAAACCTGCCTCGACAACGGGAAGCAGGTTTTTTTATTATAGCAACTCAATCAATCGCTCGATGTCCTCGTCCGAGGTGCTCCATCCCGTCACGAAACGTACCACCGTCTCCGACTCACCGCGAGGGCCCCACAACTCGAAGCTCACCTCCGATTTAAGTCGGTCGATCACCTCGTTCGGCAGGCGGAAAAATTGTTGGTTGGTCGGCGAGGGTACCACCACCTCGTAGCCACGCTGCCGAAAAGCCTCCCGAATGCGCAACGCCTGCCCCACCGCCCGACGGCCGATGCGCCCATACAGGTCGTCGGTAAAGAGGGCCTCGAACTGCACCCCCAGCAAACGCCCCTTGGCCAACAAAGCTCCGTGCTGCTTCACAAGCGGAAAGAGGTGCTTGACCAAGTGAGGCTTGGTCACCACCACCGCCTCGCCAAACAAGGCACCCACCTTCGTGCCACCGATATAGAATACATCGGCCAGGCGGGCAATATCGCATAACGTAAAGTCGCACCCCTCGGCCGCCAGCGCATAGCCCAGACGGGCGCCGTCGATGTAGAGGGGAATCTCGGCCTCGTGGCAGACACGGCTCAGGGCCTCCAACTCGGCCAACGAATAGATGGTTCCATACTCGGTCGGCTGCGAGATGTAGAGCATCCCGGGGGCGACCATATGTTCGTAGGTCTCATCCCGATAGAAGTCGGCAATGTAGCGCTTCACCTCGTCGGCCTCGACCTTGCCATCGTGCTGGGGAAGGGTCAGCACCTTGTGGCCCGAGGCCTCGACCGCCCCCGCCTCGTGTACGGCGATGTGGCCGCTCTCGGCCGCCAACACCCCCTCGTGACGAGCCAACAGGCCATCAATCAGCGTGGCATTGGTCTGGGTGCCTCCCACCAGAAGTTGTACCCGAGCCTCGGGGCAGCCCGTAGCTTGGCGAATCAGCTCCACCGCACGGCGGGTATAGTCATCCGAGCCGTAACCTACGGTCTGCTCGGCATTGGTCTCAATGAGTCGTTGCAACACCTCGGGGTGAGCACCCGACATATAGTCCGAATCGAAATAGATCATCGTGTAAAGGGGTTAAAGTTTGCGGAATTGTTTAAGCCACAGATCGGCCATACGGCGATGTCCTGCGGGGGTGGGGTGGATGCCGTCCCAAATCCAGTAAGAGGGCTCGACCGAGTAGCGACGTTGCAGCTGCAAGAAGAGCCACTCAAAATCGACCAATACGGCATCGAACTCCCGAGCCAGACGACGCACCGCCCGACTGCACTCGGCCACCAAGTGGTTCTGTTCGAGGAAGTTCTCGGAGGCAGCCAACCGCCCTGCCGCCGCCACAAAGGGGGTGCAGAGCATCAATTTCACCTCGCTGTTGTGTTGGCGGGTGCGCTGCAAGAGGGCACGATATTGCGCCTCCCAAGCCGCCACATCAAAGGGGCGGGAGCGGTCGCCTTGCAGGTAACGGGCCACATCGTTCGTGCCAATAAGAATCGAGACCACATCGGGGCGAAGAGCCTCGACATCCCGCTCCCAACGCTCCGTCAGATCTTGGAGGGTGTAGCCGCTGATGCCTCGGTTGTGGCAACGATAACCCTGCTCGGGATGGCTGCTCTCCAGCTCCGAGGCGGCAAGCAACATATAGCTGTGGCCGTAGAGGTGGTTCAGGTCACGGTGGTTGCGCTCCTCGGCCGAGGCCATCGAGCCACCGCTGCGTCCCCATCCGCCATCGGTGATGGAGTCGCCC
>CALAQA010000117.1:0-2355 GCA_937889065.1 uncultured Alistipes sp. | reverse complement strand
CCTCGTTTTTGAGTGCCTCCAGCGCCACGCAGACGGCCATAAGCTCCATGCGGTTGTTGGTCGTGAGGCGGTAGCCCTGGGCGATCTCCTTGCGGTAAGGCCCTGCCAGCAGGACACACCCGAAGCCTCCGGGCCCGGGATTGCCCAGCGACGAACCGTCGGTATAGATCGTGATTGGCAACATGCGTTGCAAATTCAAAATTTAGAATTCAAAATTAAAGATTGGGGTGAGCGGCCTTGTGTCGTCACCCCAATCTTCCTTTCTCACGTGGTGGGCTATTTCAAAGCCGTGAGCTGCTCCTTAATGGCCGTGATCTTGGCCTCGGCATCGGCCTGCTTGGCACGCTCGTTGGCGACCACCTTCTCGGGGGCGTTCTGTACGAAACGCTCGTTCGAGAGTTTGGCCATCACGCTCTTCAGGAAGCCCTCGTAGTAGGCCAGATCCTGCTCGAGCTTGGCACGCTCGGCCTCGGTGTCGATCATACCGGCC
Organism: uncultured Alistipes sp.; assembly: GCA_937889065.1. Taxonomy (GTDB): domain Bacteria; phylum Bacteroidota; class Bacteroidia; order Bacteroidales; family Rikenellaceae; genus Alistipes. Next base: position 1,865 of record CALAQA010000117.1, on the reverse strand, counting down.
AGCGGTACGAAGTACTGCGTGGTCTTGACGATGAAGGCGGCAGCGGCGGCATCCTTCTCGGTCGTCGGCTCAATCTTGTCGAGGTTGGCCATCTTGATGATGACGGGGGCCAACTCGGCGGGGTAGTTCTCATCCACGACCACACGCAGCGTCAGGGCCTCCTTGCGGGGCAGGTTCTTCTGGTTGCGGATGTTACGCACGGCCGAGATTACCTCGCGGGCCAACTCGAAGCGGGCCAAAATGCCGGGCTTCTCCTCCGAGGCGGCGGGCATCTGTGCCACGCAAATCGACTCGCCCTCGGCACGGGGTGCCAGGTCTTGCCAAATCTCCTCGGTGATGAAGGGCATAAAGGGGTGCAGCGTACGCATCAGGGCATCGAAGAAACGCTTGGTGGCCTCCATCGTGGGGGCATCAATCGGCTCGCCGTAGGCGGGCTTTACCAGCTCGAGATAGACGCCGCTGAACTCGTCCCAGAAGAGCTTGTAGAGGCTCATACAAGCCTCCGAAATGCGGTACTGCTTGAAGTCCGACTCCACCTCACGCAGCGTGCGCGAGAGGACCTCGTCGAACCACTCGACCGCCAGACGGTTGTTCTCCGAGGTGGCCAAAGCGGGGTCAATCTGCCAACCGTTCAAGAGGCGGTAGGCGTTCCAGATCTTGTTACCGAAGTTACGACCCTGCTCGCAAAGCGCCTCGTCGAACATCACGTCGTTACCGGCCGACGACGACATCAGCATCGCCAGACGCACACCATCGGCACCGTACTGCTCGATCAGATCGAGCGGGTCGGGCGAGTTACCGAGCTGCTTGGACATCTTGCGACCAATCTTGTCACGCACGATACCCGTGAAATAGACGTTGCGGAAGGGCTCGGCCGAGCGGTACTCGTAACCGGCCATAATCATACGTGCCACCCAGAAGAAGATGATATCGGGACCCGTCACCAAATCGTTGGTGGGGTAGTAGTAGCGAATCTCCTCGTTGTCGGGGTTGCGAATGCCGTCGAAGACCGAGATGGGCCACAGCCACGACGAGAACCAGGTGTCCAACACATCCTCGTCCTGACGCAGGTCGGCCATCGTGAGGGTCTTGTCACCCGTCTTGGCCTGTGCCTTGGCCAACGCCTCCTCGGCTGTCTCGGCCACTACGTAGCCACCCTTGGGCAGGTAGTAGGCGGGAATGCGCTGACCCCACCACAGCTGACGCGAGATACACCAATCCTTGATGTTCTCCATCCAGTGGCGGTAGGTGTTCTTGTATTTTGCGGGGATGAACTTGATCGAATCCTCCAGCACGGCCTTCGTTGCGGGCTCGGCAATCTTCAAGGCTAAAAAGCCTCGTGCTGTGATTCAAGCAATGAAGGATGCGGCTGTGCAGAATCCTTTTAAGGGGTAATATTATGAGCCAAAACCTGATTCGAACTCTTCCTGATACCCCTGCAAAAGCGGCTGTTATTGCAAGATCAAAGCAGTTGACCGATTTTAAGTGGACACCTCTCAGAGACGTGCCTACTTATTTGAGAAAAGTCGGCAATACCGTATTGCCTGCAGGAGTAGAGGTCACCGGATTTCCATACTCTTCGACCGAGCTTACCGATAAGTTTTTGTGTGAAAACGTGTCCTTCGAAAGCTTTCTGACCGCGGTTTCCAATCCCGACAGTAAGCTTTACGCTACGGGTCACGGCGCGTATAATTGCTGTAATTACGGTATTGTTTGTAATGGTTTGGCGAGATACGTTCTCGGTATCCCACGCAGAGTAAGCACTAAATGCTGGATGACTATTCCGGGTATGCGTCTTATTGCTAAAAAGCGAGAATATACCGTTGACGATATGGAGCTTTGCGACGTGCTCTACGCGTACAGCG
>CALAQA010000116.1:0-15166 GCA_937889065.1 uncultured Alistipes sp. | reverse complement strand
GACCACCGAAAAGCTTTACACCGAGTCGCTTGCTCTCTGACTCACGGCCGTTCTTTGAACTACCTACTCCTTTTTTGTGTGCCATTTTCTACTAATTTTTAAGGTTATGCAACAATATCCTCCACGAGAATCTGGCTGAGGTACTGACGGTGACCGTTGCACTTCTGATAACCAGTTCTACGCTTCTTCTTGAAGACCAGGACCTTGTCGTCCTTCAGGTGCTTCAGGATCTTGCACTTAACCGAGGCGCCTTCTACTACAGGTGCACCTACTTTAACCTGACCGTCATTGTCTGCGAGCAGGACCTTGTCGAAGCTAATGGACGAATCTACGTCGCCCTGGAGACGGTGAACATAGAGCTTGCGACCTTTCTCAGCCTTAAATTGCTGACCTGCGATTTCTACGATAACGTACATTGAATTTGATAGTTAGTGTTAAAAACACATTTCGGACTGCAAATATAGACCCTTTTTGTGTGATAACCAAAATTTCCACAAACTTTTTTCGCTTTTTGTTTTGGCACGGTTTTGGGCAGTGGGGGCAAGAGGTTTAATCGGGCTTTGGTGAGGGGATGGCACGTCTATTGATTGTATCTGAGGATAGGTTGCTTTCGGAGGTGGTGCGGGTCTGTTTGTCGGCTCCCCACGTCGAGGCAGAGGTGGTCAGTTCGGTCGAGGCCTTCGAGGAGCGCACCCGACGAGCCGCCTACGATTTGGTCGTGGTGGTGATGGTGGGGTTGTTCTTCTCGGGTCGGGTGGTGGTCGAGCGGTTGCGTCCTCGGGGAGCTGTGCGGCCGCAACTCTTTGTTCTTTCGTGGCACCAGAACGAAGAGACGGTGGTGGGTTTGTTGGAGGCGGGGGTCGATCAGGTGATGACCTTTCCGTTCAATGCGGCACGGCTGCGAGGCAAGGCCCTAAGGGTGTTGAGTGATGATTGAAATGTACTATATCTCTGTGGTGGCGCTGCTGACCTTCGGGGTGGCACTGCGCGTGGCGGTGCAAGGATGGCGCAACCGTGTCGAGGGGCGAGAGAATAGCCTTGTCGTGCGCTCGGTCGAGCCGCTGCTGCACACCCTCTTCGATGACGAGGAGTTGGAGCATCTTCCGCTGGAGGGAACACCCCGATTGGCACGTCGTGCAGGGCAATTGGCCGCCCTGGTCGGCTCGATGCTCTACGGGGTCGATCCACGCCCGTTGCGACTCTTTGTATTGCGCTGCGGCACAGATTATTGGTTGCTTCGTCGGGTGCGCTTTGCACGGGGACTTCGGCGGGCTTTTTGGCTGCGTAAGTTGGCCGATCTGCCCATCACGCAGGAGGTGCAACGCGAGGCGGAACGCTACCTCGACGACCGCTCCCCGATGGTGCGTTTCGCCGCCTTGTTGCTGCTCGTTACGGCCCATCCCGAGAGCCTCTTGAGTCGCATTGCCGCCCTTCCTCGTCCGCTGACCATTGCCGAGCGTGCCGAGTTACTCTTTCAACTGCGCCGAGGGCTGCTTCCCATCGCCTGGCAACCCCTTCTGAATGCCCCCAACGCCAACCTGCAACGGTTGGGTTTGACCATTGTCGAGCAGTTCTCGATTGAGACGGCCGAGGGGGAGTTGCACCGTCTGATTGCTACGGCCGACGAGGAGGTTTCGTGCGAGGCGCTCTATGTCTTGGCCTCGTTGCGCCGACCCTTGCGCCGTCGGGTGGTGGCGGTGCGCCTGGCCTCCCTCTCTGCCATCGAACGCCGCTCCTTTTTACGCCATCTCGCTCGTCTGGGTTACACCCCTCGCCAACTCGGCAGTCTGCTCTCCGACGAGGAGCAGCTGCGCTACGAACGGCGGATGGCCAACTATAAACGCACGCTGGTATGTGCTTGACGCTCTTTGTATTGGCGGGCGTCGTGATGCTTGTTGTGTGGTGTGTGGCCGAGCATGCGGCACGGCGTTCCCGCTGGCTCGATGCGATGTATGGTGCCCGTTGTGGATTGCTCCATCGGGTGGGGATCTCGGTCTTGGCTGCGGGGCACAATTCGTTGGCTCGTTGCGAGGAGTTGATGGCGGTCGAATACCCCGATTTCGAGGTGGTGCTGCTCTTCGATGGGGCGACAAATCCGGCGCTGTTGCACCAACTTCTCAAACGCTACCACCTCATTCGGGTCGATTATCTCCCCTCGGGCGAGTTGCATCCGATGGCCGTGCGAGGGCTCTATCGCTCCCGTCGTCGGCTCTACCGTCGGTTGGTGGTGGTCGATAGTGTGGCTACGGGGCGTCGTGCGCTCGATGTGATGGCCGATGTAGCAACTCGGGGCTTTCTGTTGCCCCTTGCCGACCACCGCTCGTTGTCCTCCCGTGCGGTCGAACACCTTGCTTTGGAGTTGGCTCTTCGTTCGCATCAGCCGCCCGTATGGTTGGCCGAATGGCCTTGGTCGAGGCCGCTGGTCTGGCAACGTGAGGAGTTGATTGCCCGAGGCGGCTTCGTGCGGCCGCGCAGTGGGGGAGGGCTCTTCCTCTTTCGACGACTCACTGCGCCTTCTCATCGCCATCTGCGTCTTCGCCACGGGGTGCAACTGCTCTGGACGGTGTTGCTGGTGGTACCTCTCTTTGCGGGCGGCGTGCAGGGGTGGATGTGGGTGGTGACACTGCTTTGGGGTGGCGTGGTGTGGTTGCGTGTGCGCCAACTCGGAGCGATGAGTGGTTGTTATTGACTTTTTTTGGTTCGAAAAGAGATGTTGAATAAAAAAATAGCAGATTCTTTCGTTATATTCTAAAAAATTGATTATCTTTATATCGGATACGATGAATAACCTAAAAACCACCTATGATATGACCGAAGCACAACTCGGTACCCTTCTTTTACCTGCGATGTACAACGCCGCCGTGCGAGCAGGTGCGGCCATTATGAAGATTCACGGCCACAAAGATGACTACGAAATCTCGCTTAAGAGCGACAAAACCCCCATCACGCTGGCCGACCGTATGGCGCATCAGACCATTCGCGAGACCTTGGGTCAGACCCGTATCCCCATCCTGAGCGAGGAGGGGCGTGAGATGCGCTACGAGGAGCGTTGCAATTGGGAGCTTTATTGGTTGGTCGATCCGTTGGATGGCACGGCCGAATTTATCGAGGGTTACAACGAATTTACCGTCAATATCGCCCTGATGTCCGAGAATCGTTGTGTGGCGGCGGTGGTCTATGTCCCCTATTTCGAGAAGATGTATATTGCTGCCGAGGGGTATGGTGCCCACCTCCGTACGGGGGTAACGCCCACGTCGGATGCCCACTACACCTACAACGACATTGTTGCCGATTGGCAGTCGCTGCCGTTGGTTGGCGAGACGCCGCAACGCCCGCTGCGTGTGGCTGTTTCACGCCGTCATCGCACCCCCGAGACGATGGCCCACATCGACCGCTTGCGGGAGAAGTATCCCGACCTGGAGGTGGTCGAGCAGGGTAGCTCCTACAAGTTCTGTATGTTGGCCGAGGGTACGGCCGACTACTACATCCGTACGACCAACACCTACGAGTGGGACACGGCGGCCGGCGAGCTGATTCTCTCCGAGGCGGGTGGCCTTACCCGTACCCTTCCCGACCACGGCGAGTTGCGCTACAACGAGGAGAATCTGCACAACCCCTGGTTCTACTGCAAATCCTCTGCAATGGCATAGCCGAAGGCTAAGTGCATTAAAAAAAAAGAAGAGGGCTGCTCAACTTTTTGTTGGCAGCCCTCTTTGTTGTGGGGGTATTTTTACTTTTGCTTTAACTCTTCAATGTCGCACGCTCCGCAGTTGCCCGAGCAGCCCTGCAACGGCGATGCGTTGTCCGAGCAGGCGGCTGTTCCGTCCATCTCGCGGGTCTCCTGCACAGCGCATTTGATACCCAGTCGTTGCATATCTTTATTGGTCGAGATCTCCGAATCGATAGGATGTCCCTTCAGCATCAGTGTGAGCGACAAACCAATCACAAAAAATCCCACCGCCACAATCGAAATTCCAACTACAATCAACCAACTCGGCATTTTTTTCTATTTTTATTAGGTATATATTTGGGCTTTCCGCTGCAAATTTATACATTTGTAGGTTAAAATGCAAAAATGTTGCCTTGAGTGGGGAGGGAAAGTCGCAAGCCGGGCGATTTCGGCGTTATGCTTGCCTCCGAAATCCTCACATACGCCGAGTATGCTGCGGTTTCGGAGCCTGCGCAAGCCTTGAAATCACCACGCCTATCGACTTTCGTTAAGTAGGAGGCGGCAGAAACATTTTGTACAACGAACAAGTAAAGCGATAACCTATGAAAATTGTCATTGCAGGTGCAGGAGAGATGGGTAGCCATTTGGCCAAGATGCTCAGTGGCAGCAGCCACGACATTACCGTCATCGACAGCGATCCCAAGCTCTTGGCCGAAGTCTCGTCGTTGGCCGACGTCATCACCGTCGAGGGCGACTCGACCACGTTGGCCGTCTTGCGTCGTGCTGCGGTGCGTAAGTGTGACCTCTTCATCGCCGTAAACCACGAGGAGAACGATAACATCGTGGCAGCGATGCTGGCCAAGAAACTCGGTGCCAAGAAGTCCATCGCACGCATTGACAACAACGAATACCTCGAGCCCAACAACAAGGAGATGTTCATCGATATGGGTATCGACTACCTCTTCTACCCCGAGAAGATCGCCGCCCGTGAGGTAATCAACCTCCTGGGCCACACCTCGACCACGGAGTTTGTCGATTTCTCGAGCGGAAAACTCTCGTTGGCCGTCTTCCACCTCGAACCCAACTCGCCCCTCATTGGGCAGCCCCCGACGGGTTGCTTCTCGGGTACCCATCCCGACTACCGCACGGTGGCCATTATGCGTGACGACCACACCATCATCCCCTCCGACGACGAGCGTTTCATTGAGGGCGATATTGCCTACGTTATCGCCCGTCAGGATGCTGTGGCGCAGGTGATGGAGCTTTCGGGGCAGACCAACATCGAAGTGAATAACCTGATGATTTTGGGCGGCTCGCGCATCGGTGTGCGCATCGCTCTGGAGTTGCAGGACGAGCTGAATATCAAGCTCATCGACTACAATGCCGACAAGGCCTACCGCCTGGCCGAGCTGTTGGATAAGACCCTCATCATCAACGAGGATGGTCGCAATACCGAGGCAATGCTCGAGGAGGGGTTGTCCAATATGGATGCCTTTGTGGCCGTGACGGGTCGCAGCGAAACCAACATCTTGGCGGCGATGCTGGCCAAGCGGATGGGCGTGAAGAAGGTGATTGCCGAGGTCGAGAACATCAACTACATCAACCTGGCCGAGTCGATGGGTATCGACACGATTATCAACAAGAAACTCGTGACGGCCTCCAACATCTTCCGTTTCACGATGTCCACCGATGTACAGGCCATCAAGTGCCTGACGGGCAGCGATGCCGAGGTGCTGGAGTTTATCGTCAAACCCAACTCGCCCGCCACGAAGGCCCGCATCCGCGATTTGGACCTCCCCGACGATGTCATCATCGGCGGCGTGGTACGTGGCGACAAGGTCTTCATTGCCGAGGGCGGTATGGAGATCAACCCCTACGACCGTGTGGTGGTCTTCTCGATGCCGGCTTCGGTGGGGAAGGTGGGATACTACTTTAATTAGCAACTATGTCATTGACAAGCAAGATATTTCGACTCTATCTGGATTACCGTCTCGGACGCATTGACCGCTTCCGCCGTCACCCCCACGAGGTGCAGCAGAGGCAGTTCGAGGCGCGTCTGAAGCAGGGTCGGGGTACCGCCTTCGGGCGTGACCACCATCTGGACCAAGTGACCGACTATGCCTCCTTTGCAGCGGCGGTGCCGGTGGTCGATTACGACACCTTCAAACCCTACATCGAGCGAATGGTGGCGGGCGAACGTTCGGTGACCACCCCGGGTCGGGTCAAATTCTACGCCCGCTCGTCGGGTACGACCTCCGACCGCAGCAAATATCTTCCCATCACCCGCCACTCGATTCTGTGGAACCACACGCTCGGTATGCGTGATGTGGTGGCACTCTATCTGGATGCCTTCCCTCAGTCGAAACTCTTGCAGGGCAAAACCCTCACGTTGGGTGGCACGTGCAGCGTGGAGGGCGAAAATCTGGTGGGCGACCTGTCGGGTATCCTGCTCCACGAAACGGCCCGCTGGGGAATGTCGATGCGTGCACCGCAAATTTCGACCGCCCTGTGTGCCGACTTCGACCGCAAGCGGGAGCTGATAGCCCGTGAGTGTGCCACGCAACACATCACCGCCTTTGCCGGTGTGCCCTCGTGGAATCTGGAGCTGATGCGCCACATCTTGGACTATACGGGCAAGAACTCGCTGCGTGAGGTGTGGCCCGATTTGGAGCTTTTCCTGCACGGTGGTGTGGAGTTTGCCCCCTATCGTCGTGCCTTTGCCGAGTTGATTCCCTCCTCCGAGATGCACTATATGGAGAACTACAACGCCTCGGAGGGCTTCTTCGCCGCCCAAGACGACCCTGCGCGAGACGATATGTTGCTGATGTTGGACTACGGCACCTTCTTCGAGTTCCGCTCGGGCGATGTGATTGTGCCGTTGGAGGGTGTTGAGGTGGGCAAGACCTACGCCCTGATTATCACCTCCGACAACGGCCTGTGGCGTTACGAGATTGGCGATACGGTCACCTTTACCTCGGTCGATCCCTACCGCATCCGCTTTGCGGGGCGTACCAAGCAATACATCAACGCCTTTGGCGAGGAGCTGATGGTCAGCAATGCCGACGAAGCACTCGTCGAGGCGGCCCACAAGACGGGGGCGGTCGTGAATGACTACTCGGTAGCCCCCTGCTATATGACCCTCGAGAGGCAGGGTGCCCACGAATGGATGATCGATTTCGAGCAGCCACCCACCTCGATGGAGGCCTTCTCGGAGGCGTTGGACGAGGCGCTGCGCAGGGTCAATTCCGACTACGACGCCAAGCGTCAATCGACCATCGAACGCCAACATATTTTGGTCTTGCCTCGTGGCTACTTTGTCGATTGGATGCGCCGCCGAGGCAAGAACAAAGTGCCCCGCCTGGTCAATGACCGCCGTGTGGCTGACGATGTGCATCGTGACCTGAAACTAAAAAACAACGAAGATAACCCACTAAATTAGAACTATGTATATTGCAATTGCCGGAAATATCGGTAGCGGCAAGACCACGCTGACCCAGATGCTGACCGAGCGCTACGAGGCCAAAGCCTATCTGGAGAACATCGACAACCCCTACCTGGGCGACTTCTACGAGGATATGAATCGTTGGTCGTTCAACCTGCAGATTCGCTTCCTGGGGAGCCGTATCGAGCAGACGATGGCGATGCTGGCCGACAACCGCAACCACCACATCATTCAGGACCGCACCATCTACGAAGATGCCTACATCTTTGCGGGCAACCTCCACGAGATGGGGCTGATGAGTGGCCGTGATACGGAGACCTATATGCAGATTTTCCAGCTGGTTACGAACCTGGTGCAGAAGCCCGACCTGTTGATCTACCTCAAGGCGAGTGTGCCGACGCTGGTGCGCCAGATTCACAAGCGTGGCCGTGACTACGAGATGAACATCGACGAGGCCTACCTGACCCGCCTCAATGCCAAGTACAACCAGTGGATTGAGGAGATCTACGACGGTCCGGTGCTAGTCGTGGAGAAGGATACCGAAGATTTTGTCGAGGACGAGGCGGTCTTCGAGCGAATTTGTGCCGAGTTGGATAAGCTCGACACGCAGAAACGACTCTTCTAAATGGAGTTACCCAAGGCTTTTGTCGAGCGGATGAATGCCCTTCTGGGCGAGGTCGAGGCTTCGGCGCTGTGCGCAGCGTTGGAGGCCGACGAGCCGACTTCGGTGCGTCTGCATCCGTTGCGTGAGCCACAGTGCAGCCATCTGGAGGTGGCCGACGCGGTGCCTTGGAGCGAGCGGGGGCGTTACCTCAAGAGCCGCCCCTCGTTTACGCTCGATGCAGCCTTTCACGGCGGAGCCTACTATGTGCAGGAGGCCTCGTCGCAATTTGTCGAGCGACTGTTGCCCTCCGAGGTCGCAGGGTGTCGCCTGCTCGATCTGTGTGCCGCTCCGGGTGGAAAGAGTACCCTCTATGCCTCGAAGGTGGGGCGTGAGGGGCTGGTTGTGGCCAACGAAATTGACCGAAAACGAGCACAGGTCCTCTGCGACAATGTCCGCAAGTGGGGCTTGGGCAATGTGGCGGTCACCTCGACCGATGCCGACCACCTGGCCGTGATGGCGGGTTGGTTCGATGTGGTGGCGGTCGATGCCCCCTGCTCGGGCGAGGGGATGTTCCGTAAGGACGACCGGGCTCGTGAGGAGTGGAGCGAACAGAATGTGCGCCTTTGTGCGGCACGTCAAGATGAGATTTTGGAGGGAGCCTGGCGGGCCTTACGCGCGGGCGGTACCTTAATATATAGTACATGTACCTTCAACCACGAGGAGGACGAGGGTACGTTGCAACGCTTTGTGGAGCGTCTGGGCGAGGAGGTTGTCGAGGCCCCCGAGGTGGCGTGTGACCCTGCGTGGGGCATCGTTGCGGGGCGTGTGGGAGCGTTTCAAACCTTCCATTTCTACCCCCACCGCACCAAGGGCGAAGGGTTCTTTGCTGCGGTGGCCCGCAAGAGCGACGAGGCTCGCTCTTCGGGGCGTCTGCCCAAGGCCAAACGGTCGGTCATTGCGCAGGTCGATAAACCCACCCAACGGGAGTTGGAGCGATGGGTTACAGCCCCCGAAAAGATGCAGTTCGGCGTGGCGGGCGAGTGTTGCTACGCCTGGTATCGGGCGCAGGCCGAGGCGGTACGCCGACTCTCGGAGTTGGTTCCCGTGCTCTACTCGGGAGTGGCTATGGGTCAGCTCTTTAAGGGGAAATTGAAACCCGATCAGGCACTGGCGCACTTTGTGGAGTTGAACCGTTTGGCGGTGGCTGTGGCCGATCTCTCGGAAGAGGAGAGTTTGGCCTATCTGCGCAAGCAGGAAATGTGTGCTGCGGGGTTGCAGGAGGGGCTTAATTTGATGTGTTACGAGGGCCTTCCGTTGGGCTTCGCCAAGCGCATCGGTGGACGTGTAAATAATTTGTATCCAACTATATTGCGAATTTTGAAGGGAGAATAACATTATGGCTGAAAAACTCTTTTATTCGATGGGCGAGGTTGCCGAAATGTTCGACGTGAAACCGTCGCTGTTGCGCTATTGGGAGGAGCAGTTTCCTTCGCTCAAACCCCACCGCAACAAGAAGGGAAACCGCCTCTATTCGCCGCAGGATGTCGAACTATTGAAGACCATTTTCCACCTCGTCAAGGAGCGTGGCCTCACGATCGAGGGTGCCAAGAAGGCGCTGCGTCAGGAGCGCAAGGAGGGCACCGTAGCCCGCACGGCTCAGTTGATGGAGCGATTGCAGCGTATCCGCTCGCTCTTGGAGGCTGTGCGTGAGGATTTGAAGGGCGAGGGCGATGGCGAAGAGTGGCTCGACGAGGAGATCGAGACCGCCGAGCCGCCTCAGACCCCGGCACCCGACAAGGGCGATAAGGTGGTCTTGAAGATGGAGGAGCCGAAGGAGGAGCCCGCCGAACCTACGGAACAAAAGGCGCAAAAACCTCGTCGTCCCCGCCGCAAGAAGGATGCCGAGGAGAAGGAGTTGTTTGCCTTCTACGAGCAGTCGTTGTTTTAATGATTAAATCGATAAACGAATGAAAGTTAGCGAGATAACTTCCGTTATCGAGGCTGTTGCCCCGTTGCGTTGGCAGGAGTCGTACGACAATGCGGGGTTGATTGTGGGCCGCCCCGACGATGAGGTGCACGCCGCCCTGCTGGCTGTCGATGTCACCGAGGAGGTGCTCGACGAGGCAGAGCGTCGGGGGTGCGATATGGTCATCACGCACCATCCCATCATCTTCCACCCCTTGAAACGCCTCAACTCCGCCTCGCCCGTCGAGCGGTGTGTCGAGCGTGCCATCCGCCGAGGCATCGCCCTCTATGCCTGCCACACGAATCTGGACAGCGCCCCCGAAGGGATGAGTTTTCGATTGGGTCAGCAGCTCGGGCTGCAAAATATGACCCTTTTGGAGCCTTCGGAGAAGGGCGACGGGGTGGGCTTTGGCGTGGTAGGCGAGTTGTCCGAGCCGCAGCCGCTGATGGAGTACCTGAAGTGGGTGCAGCAGCGTCTTTCGGTGCGTACGGTGCGTTATAGTGACCCCGCCACCGAGACGGTGCAGCGTGTGGCCATTTGTACCGGTGCAGGGGCCTCGATGATTGGTCTGGCCCGCCGTCAAGGAGCCGAACTTTACCTGACGGCCGACTTGAAATATAACGACTTTATGACCCCCGATAAAGCCCTCACGGTGGCCGACATCGGCCATTTTGAGAGCGAATTCTGCGCAATTGAGCTTTTATTTGATATTTTATCAAAAAAATTACTTACCTTTGCGGTTCTGAGGAGCGAAGCCTCACGAAATCCAATCAATTACCTCTTTTAGGAACAAACTAAAATTCGATATATGGCGACACAGAAAAAGACTGCCGAAGGCGACTATTCGATGCAGGAGAAGATCTTGGCACTCTACGAGTTGCAGAAGATTGACAGCAACATTGATGCGATTAACAAAGTGAAGGGCGAACTGCCCCTCGAGGTGCAGGACCTGGAGGACGAGATGGCCGGTCTGCGTACGCGCATCGAGCACATCAACGCCGAGATCGAGGAGCTGGCAACGCTCACCAAGCAGCGCCGCCGCGAGGTCGATCAGGCCCGTTTGCAGATCACTCACTACAAGGAGCAGCAGGATAACGTGCGTAACAACCGTGAGTTCGATTCGCTTGCCAAGGAGATTGAGTATCAGGAGCTTGAGATTCAGCTGGCCGAGAAGCGTCTGCGTGAGTACGCCTCGGCTACGAAGGCCAAGAAGGCCCTGTTGGAGGAGGCTGAGGCCGAGGCCGCAGAGCGTGAGGCCGACCTGCGTCTGAAGCGTGAGGAGTTGGAGGGCATCGAGGCCGAGACCGCTCCCCAGGTGGCTCAGTTCGAGGCCCAGGCTGCCGAGGCCAAGGCCAAGATTGACGAGCGTTTGTTGGTAGCCTACAACCGCATCCGTCGCAACGTGCGCAACGGTATGGCTGTGGTGACGGTGAAGCGTGATGCCTGCGGTGGCTGCTTCAACCACATACCTCCCCAGCGTCAGGCCGATATTCGTCAGGGTAAGAAGATTATCGTCTGCGAGTATTGCGGTCGCATCCTGGTGGCCGATCCCGAGCAGGAGTAGAAGGGGAAAATCAACCGAAAAAGCGTCGAAGTCGAGTGAAAAGACTTCGGCGCTTTTTATTTTCAATAAAATCTTCCTCCGAAAAGGTGAATTTAGCCCCCTTTTTCTTCCGACTTTGCAAATAAAAGTTTAACTTTGTGCGTTAAACCCAACCAACCTGAAAAAGCTACGACGATGAAAATTGCGTTGGCCCAACTCAACTATACCATTGGCGACATCGACGGCAACTCGGCAAAGATCATTGCCGCTGTCGAGCAGGCCAAGAGCCAAGGGGCAGATTTGGTAATCTTTGCCGAACAAGCCATCAGCGGAACTCCCGCCTTCGATTTACTCCGTAAAACCACCTTTTTGGAACTCTGCGAGGATGCCCTCGAGAAAATTGCTTCGCACTGCCGTGGCATTGCTGCCATTGTGGGTGTGCCGATGCTCACCGACGAGGGTACGATCAGTGCCGCCGCCGTATTGGAGCGTGGCGAGCTGAAGAGCTACATTGGCAAGCGCTACATCACGGCACGCCGTGAGATGGGCTTCCTGAATCCGGCCAAGGGCTTCGAGTGTGTCACCATTGCCGGCCGCAAGTGCGTGGTGGTGGTGGGTGACGATATCCGCCGCATGTCGGAACTGGACCACTCGGCCGAGATGATTATCTCGATCAACTCCCGCAAATACAGCAAGGGCATTATGAACTACCGCCTCGAGGTGTTGAAAAACATCGCCTTTGTGGAGGGCAAAGATATTGTCCTGATCAATCAGGTGGGTGGCTCGACCGAGATTGTCTATGACGGCACGTCGGGCGTCGTAAACCGTAAGGGTGAGCCGGTGCTGCTGATGAAGAGCTTTGAGGAGGATTTCCAGATCTACGATACCGAGGCCGAGAATCCCCCGATCGAGATTCCCGCCTCGATGAATCGCACCCATATGGTCTATCACGCTGCCGTCTGCGGCTTGCGCGACTTCTTCCACAAGAACGGCTACACGAAGGCCGGCGTGGGTCTGTCGGGTGGTATCGACTCGGCGGTGGTGGCCTGCCTGGCGGTGGCTGCCCTGGGTAAGGAGAATGTGCGTGCGCTGTTGATGCCCTCGCCCTTCTCGCCCGATATGTCGGTGGAGGATGCCAAGGCGCTGGCCGAGAAGCTCGGCATCGAGTACAACGTCATCCCCATCTCGGAGGTCTATGAGAGTATGATCAACACCCTCAAGCCCGTCATTGGCGGTACGGAGTTCGACTTCACGGAGGAGAACATCCAGACCCGTATCCGTACGGTGCTTCTGATGGCCCTGCAGAACAAGACGGGTTATATGTTGCTCAACTCGTCGAACAAGAGCGAAAATGCCCTCGGTCTGTGTACCCTCTACGGCGACACGGCGGGGGCTTTCAGCCCCACGGGCGACATCTACAAGAGCGAAATGTATGACATTGCACGCTATATCAACCGCATCTGTGGCGATGTGATTCCCGAAAACATCCTCAACAAAGAGCCTTCGTCGGAGTTGCATATCGGCCAAAAGGATAGCGACATCCTGCCCCCCTACGAGGTGGTCGATGCCATCCTCTACCGTATGATCGAGGAGAGCCAGCACCGTGAGGAGATCATCAATGCCGGCTTCGACTCGGAGGTGGTCGAGAAGATTCACGCAATGATTATGCGCAACGAGAAGAAACGCTATCAGTTCCCGCCCGTGCTGCGTCTGTCGGCCTGTGCCTTCGGCCACGAGCGTCTGATGCCCCTGACCAATAAGTACGGCGACTAATCCTACAAGAACAAGTGGCCAAGGAGATTCAACATATCGGAACGGTTGCCGAAGTGAGTGCCAAGCAGGTGGTGGTACGCATCACCTCGCGTAGCGCCTGTGGCTCGTGTGCAGCCCGTGCAGCGTGCGGCCTGGCCGAGGCGCAGGAGAAGCTCATCGAGGTGCGGACGGCCGATGCGGCCCGCTATGCAGTGGGCGACGAGGTGATGGTGGGGGTGAAACCCTACATCGGTGCCAAGGCGGTGGGTCTGGCCTATGTGGGGGCGTTGGTCGTGCTGATTCTGGCGCTGGTGCTTTCGGTGGGCGTGTTTGGCGTCAGCGAAGGCGTGGGCGTATTGATTACGTTGGCGGCTGTGGCCCTCTACTACGGGGCGTTGTGGCTCGTGAAGGATAAAATCGAACATACAATTCAATTCACAATAAACAAAAACTAATGGAGGTATTATTTTACACTGTCCTGACACTATGTGTGTTGGGTGTACTCGCAGCGGTAATTCTCTACTTTGTGGCCCAGAAGTTCAAGGTAGAAGAGGATCCGCGTATCGACGACGTGGAGAAGATGCTGCCCGGTGCCAACTGTGGTGGTTGCGGTTTCGCTGGATGCCGTGGCCTGGCAGATGCGCTGGTAAAACGAGATGACATCTCGGCATTGTTCTGCCCCGTTGGCGGTGGCGATACGATGAAGAAGGTGGCTGCCTACCTGGGTAAGGCTGCTGCAGAGAAGGAGCCGCAGACGGCTACGGTACGTTGCGGTGGAACGTGTGAGAAGCGTCCTCGCACCAATACGTACGACGGTGCCAAGTCGTGTGCTGTGGCTGCCTCGCTCTACGTGGGTGAGACGGGTTGCTCGTGGGGCTGTCTGGGTCTTGGCGATTGTGTCGATGTATGTAACTTCGACGCCATCAAGATCAACCCCGCTACGGGTCTGCCGGAGGTGGATGCCGACAAGTGTACGGCTTGCGGTGCCTGTGTGAAGGCCTGCCCGAAGATGGTGATCGAGTTGCGCAAGAAGTGGCCGAAGAACCGTGCCGTCTATGTTTCGTGCGTCTCGAAGGACAAGGGTGCCGTGACGATCAAGGCTTGCAAGGCCGGTTGTATCGCTTGCGGTAAGTGCGTGAAGGCTTGTGCTTTCGATGCCATCAAGGTGGAGAACAACGTAGCCTACATCGACCCGCAGAAGTGTAAGTTGTGCCGCAAGTGCGTGAACGAGTGCCCGACGGGTGCCATCAAGCTGGTGGGTATGGATCCGCTGCCCAAGGCTCCGAAGGTTGCTCCCGCAACGCCGACGGCCGTGAAGGCTGCCCCTGCTGCCGCTACGAAGAGCGAGGGTCCCGCCTTTGTCGAGCTGAAGGAGAAGTACCGTTATCCGTTGCAGTTTATGCGTCCGCAGATGAAGGTGGAGGGTGTAAAGACCAACTCGACCATCAAGGTGGAGGAGTTGCAGCCGGTTGCTCTCAAGGAGTCGGGTCTCAAGCCGCTGCGTCTGCTGCGTCTGACCAAGTAACCATCACTCAAACGAGAAAATAAAGAAGCTATGAAGACATTTCCTATTGGCGGAGTTCATCCGTCGGAAAATAAGCTGAGCCGTGGCAAGGCCATCGAGGTGCTTCCTCTTCCCGAGGTGGTGCAGATTCCGCTCGGTCAGCATATCGGCGCACCCGCTACGGCCAAGGTGGCCAAGGGCGACAAGGTCCTCACGGGTCAGCTCATCGCCGAGGCTACGGGCTTTATGTCGGCCAACATTCACTCGCCTATCTCGGGTGTGGTGGAGTCGGTTGATTTGCAGCCCAATGGTCAGGGCCAGCGTCAGATGATGATTACCATCAAGCGTGAGGGCGACGAGTGGGTCGATACCATCGATCGTTCGACCGAACTGAAGCGCGAGTGCACCCTCGACGGTGCCGCCATCATTGCCAAGATCAAGGATGCCGGTATCGTGGGTATGGGTGGTGCTACGTTCCCCACGCACGTGAAACTTTCGGTGCCTCCCGGCAAGAAGGCCGAGTGCCTGATTATCAACGGTGTTGAGTGTGAGCCTTACCTGACGTCGGACCACCGTACGATGTTGGAGTTGGGCGAGGAGATGCTCGTTGGTGTCGAGATTCTGATGAAGGCCATCAATGTTGATAAGGCCTACGTCGGCATCGAGAACAACAAGCCCGACGCCA
>CALAQA010000115.1:0-7409 GCA_937889065.1 uncultured Alistipes sp. | reverse complement strand
GGTATAAGTTGGCTATTCATGATGAGATGGATAATTATTTTTATCAAAGTTATGAAAAGCAGGTGGGTGATAAGATTGAGTTTAAGGTAAAAACAGCTGATCGTACGGCTACCTTTACCCGTGTTTCGCCTGTAAATTATTCGGCTGATCAGTTAGTGGTATATGATTTGAACCTTGCCGATATGGATGATTTGGTTATTTCTGATAATAAATCCGAGAATGAGGATGACGAGGAGGAGCAGCAGCCCGGTGAGAGCGATGATTCCGGTATTTCTATTATCAGCTTCAAGTTCGAGGTGGCCAAAAATCCAGGCAAAATTTTAGGCAAAAAGTTGGCTTGGAACAGCAGCCAGAACAAGACTCTGCCCACTACGGTAACCGAGGTTGTCTGCGAGGTCGATAACGAGAATCGTGTTATCAAAGCGTTTATCCCCTATCTCAACAATAGAAATCTTGTTCCTACTTTTGAACTTCCTGAAGGTCAGAATCTGGGTACTCTTTCTACTATGGCAACCAGTGGTGAAACTGTGATTGATTTCAGTGTTGAAAAGCAGTTGGTGGTTGCCGATATTGAGGCTGGAAAAGTCGCTTTCTACACCGTCGAGCTGACCAACACGGGTCTGCCGGTGGTGGTGATCAACCAGGATTCGGGTACGACCGATGTCGAGGACAACAACGACTATAAGTTGGCAAGTGGCGCTTGGTATGCCGCAACGGGTGCCAAGTGGCAGCCCAAGAACAGCGATTGGGAGATCTCGGATGTGACCAAGGATAACTTTATGGTTTACAACCCCGATGGCACGTCGCCCCTCTCGGCTTCGGATGTCCCTGTATTGGCTTCGACCCGTGTGCGTGGTAACGTGACGCAGCAGATGCCCAAGAAGGCCTTTGCCGTCAAGCTCGACAAGAAGAGCGGCGTGCTCGGTATGCCCGCCCACAAGCGTTGGGTGCTCCTGGCCAACTGGAAAGACCGCACGCTGCTCCGCAACGAGGTAGCATTCGGCCTGGCCAAGGTGTTCCAAGATACCTTCGGCGATGGTATGGCCTGGAATCCGTCGGGTCAGCACGTCGAGCTGGTGTACAACGGCGTACACGTGGGTAACTACTACCTCTGCGAGCAGATCAAGATCGACGGCAACCGCCTCGACATTGCCGATCCCTACGACAAGAAAGACGCTGTGGGCGATCCCGCTTCGTACGGCTACCTCTTGGAGAACGACGACGCCATCGAGAATGACAACCCCTCGAACCTGATGAGCACCGGCTCGGGCGACTGCTGGTTCTACACCAAGAACTACATCCCCTTCATCTTCAAGGACGACCTCGATAGCGACGGTAGCTCGTCGAGTGAGATCCGCACCTACGCCCAGAACTTCGTTCGTGGCGTCGAGGAGGAGCTCTACAAGAACACCACTGCCGGCTACTCGGCCGCCTTTGCCAAGATGAATCTTGCTTCGTTCGTCGATTACTGGCTCGTGCAGGAGCTGATGATGAACAGCGAGACCTCACAGCCCAAGAGCTGCTATATGAACATCAACGGCGGCATCATTTCGGCCGGCCCGCTGTGGGACTTCGACTGGAACACCCTGCCCGTGAGCAACTATTCGGAGATGAGCTACAGCTACTCCAAGTCGATGTTGGAGACGGCGAAACCCTATCACCGCAGCTCGGGTTATCCGACGGCGCAGTACCCCAGCTCATACTTCTCCAAGGAGTATAGCTACCTTTGGTACCCGATGCTCGTTAAGAGCGCCGACTTTAAGAACCTCGCTGCTCAGCGTTGGGCACAGGTGAAGGGTGCGCTGACGGCCTACGCCAACTCGATTCCCGCAATGGCCGAGAAACTCGCCAAGTCGGCTGATGTGAACGACGACATCTGGTTCCTCGACAATAAGAGTATGAACTCGAACCACCGTGGTACCCTCTACGGCATTGGTGGCAGCTACTCGCAGAGCACGGCTACCCGTGGCTATTGCGGTGACGAGGCAATGACCTTCGAGGCCGCTGCTGATAACCTCTCGACCCTGCTCAAGCAGCGCATCAGCGGTATGAGCTATGTAGAGAGCAAGACCTGGCCGAGCAAGAGCTACAGCAGCAGCTCCAAGTAATCTACCGCCTGCGGGCGACAACAGAGCAGTTCCTTTGCGGAGCTGCTCTTTTTTTGTGCCCTTGGCGGCGGCTCGGCGCCCTCCGGGCACCCTCGCCGTTGCGGCCTCGCCCGTCGCTTGCGGCTCCGCCACCCCGCGCCGACCTCGGCCGCACCGGCCACCCCGCGCCGACCTCGGCCGCTCTGGCCCCTCGGCCGCTCCTCCCTCTCTAACTTATTCATCTTCATCGCCCTTTCGGCTGACGGCCGAAAAATGACACTGCGACTGCCGAAATGTGGCCGATGGCGTAAAAGCCACATTTTCAGTGTTTTGCGTTTGTTTTTCCGCAAAAAAGAACAATTTTGGGCGAAAAAACCACAAAAAAATTCGAAAAAAGTGGCAAAAAATTTTGTTCGTTGGGTTAATTATGCCTACTTTTGCACCAAATAGCGGCCAAAAAACGGCAGACCGAACGTGTGAGAACGAATAGAAACGGCAACAACAAAGCCAATCACGCCGACCGATGCCACAAAATGGCACATAACCAACGAATTAAATAGTAACAAACACATAAACAGTAAGGGAGGTTTAGGAAATGAAAAAAGCAATTTACGAAAGACCGAGCACCCTGCGCTTCAGCGTAGCCCTCGAGGGCAATTTCGCCGGCTCGGCCGACGTAGAAAACCCGGCCAAGGATAATGGCTATATCGAGAACCAGAATATCAACCAGGATTTCGGTTCTGACATCACCTTTGGTGACTCTTGGGAGTAATCAATCAAACGAAAAACAGTAATGCAGATGAAGAAGATATTTTTGGCTGCCATCAGCATCGTTTGCTTGATGGCTTCGTGCTCAAAGGACGAGACTTATGTGGACCCCATCAATCCTAACGAGGGCAAGGAGGTTGTGTTCTCGTCAACGGTGGGTGAGGCCACCCGTACCCTTTATGGCGATGAGGCTGCCGATGGTACGTCGATTCGTGTTAATTGGGTCGATGGCGACTTGATTTCGGTTTATGGTACGACTTGTACTGTCCCCCAAGCTGAGTATAAGGTTTCTACCACAGACAAGGATGGTAATGTGGTTTCGGGCCAGAATTTCGCAAGCGACCTTGTGAAGACGGGTACGACAGGTGTTCAGTGGAGTGGTAACAATACCTCCGATTTCTACGCTGTTTATCCTACGGTTGGCACGAATAGCTTTGTCCCCGCTGCCGATGGCAATAGCGTTACGGTAACCTCGCACGTGCGTCCCAAGCAGAACGTGACGTTTGCTTATAATTCGACTACCAATACGTGGGTTGGTCAGCACTACAATGGTGCTGCAAGCAACCCGACGATGACCGATGCTGTGATGTATGCCGTTACGAAGGATGCACGATCGGATCTCGATACCGATGGCGACAAAACTGTCGGTGAGGTTGACTTGAAGTTTAAGCCTTTCTCGACTGTTTTGCGTTTCACCTTCGAGGGTTATCAGGGTTACAATGCAGACGGAGAGACTAAGCTTGAGTATAATTCGACCCTTTCAGTATCCAAAATTACCTTGACTGCCCCCGGTTCCAACGTGGCTGGTGATTTTGCTTTGACGGTAAATCGTGACGGTTCGGCTTCGGCAAAACCGGGTACCGTCAGCACCATTGAGATTTATCCCTATAACCTGACCCTTTCGAATCGTCAAAAGGTGCAGTTTGATGTCTTTACGATTCCTACCGAAGTGACTATCCCGGGTAAAAGCGTATCGGATGAAGTTAAACCCTGGACCGTTGTTTTGGAGACGACTTCGGGTAACTTTACCTACAATCTTATTCCTAAAAAGGCTGATCAACCTGTTGATGCCACGCTTTCTGTTGGTCAGTTGCATAAGCTCAACATCCCGCTTAAGTATTTTACCCAGCCTTTCGAGATTCCTGCCGGTGAGTGGATGAAGTATATTCCTCGAAACGTATATATTACGGAGTTGTCATTCCCTGGTGCGTGGTATGCTTTTTCTAGTAATTACCAAAACACAACAAATTTTACCGAGCTGTATTCACAAGGTGTCCGAGCTTTCCACATTGACTGCCGAGTACAAGACTCAAGTGATTATACAACATTGTATTGTGCTGGTACGGAGAGCGGTTATCTAGGTGTTTCTGGTACTAAGGTTATAGACAAACTTTCAGAATTGAATACTTTGGCGAAAGAAAATCCGAAGGAGTTCATTGTTGCTGCTTTAACAATTGCAGAAAAACCCAATACACAGTCCGTCAGCGATGGTGTAGTGACGCCCTCGGTTGTATTGGCAGCGATTGCTTCAAATGTAACAAAGTCAAATTTGTCGCAGTTGTGCACATTGCAGATTACCCCCAATACCACTGTTTCAGATGTGTTGAAAAATGGTAACCTGATTGTTACCGTGAGTGCCAATACAAACGCTGATAAGTTTATCGCATATTCGAGTTTGCCTTCGACGATGTTATGGAGCGGATCTATGGCGTCGAATGGCGAGTATATTAGTGGTGACATTGTAGGTACTACCGGTAATTTGGCAAATACAGACCTCTTCAGCAAGATGCTTACTGATAATATCTATTGGGGAAATCAGAAGACAGACCTTGTTTGTTACCATCACCATGCACAGAGAACCTATACTACAGATCCGTATGTGAACTCCAGTAATGCAGACTCGGAAAGTGAGGAGTATAAATATATACCGACGCTGGAAGAGCGTAAGACTGCCATTAACGATATTATTGAGCAGAGTGCAACGATTTATGAGAACAATAAGCATAATGGTTGGTTCCAAATTGGTATTGGTGGTTACTTTAGAGATCGTTCTTACGACGAAGGTTGGTATGGTATCAACGCTGGTTGGAAAGATGGAGATGAAGATTGGGCTACGTTAGCAAGCTCTCTTAATGCATATGTTTTGGAAAAAGTAAATGCAAAATTAGCCTCAGCTCCTTCGCCTGTTGGTGTTGTACTGATGAATTATGCTACCACTACGGATGATAATGGTGATCTTATCCCTCATGCTTTAACGACAGCAATCTTTAAGATGAATACCAAGTTCTACCTGAATCGTGACCACGATGCAGAAGGTGGAGAGTGGCCTGATGGAAATCCGTTCCCCGATGTAAATACCTCGGATGGCGTAGATGAAGGTCAGCAAGGTGAGGTATAACCATTACCGTACTCGATAAAAAACGGGAAATCCCAATGGGGTTTCTCGTTTTTTTGTGGGGTGGGGTAAAAGAGATTAAGGATTTTAAGGTGATTAACGTGAAGGTCTTTAATTTCTTTAATCGCTTTAAGTTCTTTCGGGGTAGAGATTCTTCGGGCGCCCTGCTCCCTCAGAATGACGGTGGCGTATCGTCATCCTGAGCGTTAGCGAAGGATCTCTACAAGTCAAAACCTCATTGCAAAGAGATTCTTCGGTCGCCCCGCTCCCTCAGAATGACGGGTCGGGTGAGTTCAAAAACCAAACAACGGCCGTCAGTGCAACCGCTAACATTCATAAAACGGCACTCCTATATAATATAACCGCCAAACAACAGCAAACGACATAGCCGAAAAAAGACAAAAAACGACGAGTTGCGACGAGAAAAATCGACCATAATTCAACGATTTAACGCAAAAACGGCCAAAAAGTGGCATTTAAGTACGTTTTTTTGTTTGAATTTAACTTTATTTAACTATATTTGTCCCAACAATTGAACAAAAATCGGTTTGCCCGCACTTTTCGGGTCTCGGTTTTTGGGCTTTTGCTATATGGGAATACCTTACATTAACCTATAATTTTTCAAAGTATGAAAAGACAAGTTATTGTTGCCCTGCTGACCGCGATGATGGTGGCAGTGGGTTGTTCAAAAGAGTTCGTCGAACAGTCGGGCGCAAAGGATGGTCAGCTGATGGCTACCATCGAGCCCTTTGATGACACTCGTGCCATCATTTCGGACGAGACGCTCGGCGGTGGCTCGTTTGCCTATTGGTGGGAGCCGGGCGACGAGATTGGTGTATTCACCAACGCCGGCGAGAACAACGTAAAGTATGTGAGCACCACGACCGAGAACACCAAGACGGTCTATTTCGCCCCCGTGACGACGGTATCGGGCACGCCCACCTACGCCTACTATCCCTACTCGGCCGAGGCCGGTGAGGATATGACCGCCGTGCAGGCCTCGATGGCCTCGGAGCAGACCATCGTAGCAGCCGGCAACAACGTTCCCGGCATTGCCCGCTATGGTTACTACAAGCAGACCGTAGATGGTGCCGACCAGTTTGGATTCAAGCACGTATTGGCTACCGTACGCTTCAACCTCGACGCCACCGACACCAAGTTGGCAGGTCTGCGAGTGAAGAGCGTATCGATGAAGGTGATGCGCAACTTCATCCGTCCCGTAGCCATCACCGGTGATTACACCTTCAACGCTGAGACGGGTGTATATACGCAGGGTCGCAGCACGTCGAATGCGCTGACCATCAACTTTGAGGGTTATCCCACGTTGGAGAACACGCTGACCTACGTCACCTCGATGTTCCCCAGCATCAAGAAGAACGACCGCATCTACTTCACCGTAACGGGTGTGGGCTACACGGCTACGTTCTATGTGATTTCGGCCGTAACGATGGCCCAGAATGGTGCTTACACCTTCAACCTGCCCTTCACGAGCTGCAAGCTGCTGCGTGTGAAGGCCAATAACGAGGTCTATGTAGAGCCCGAGACCCCCGAGGAGGATCCCGAGGATCCCGAGGCAGGCTCGGGTACCGAGGGCGAAGGTGGTGACGGCACCGAGGGTGGCGGCACGGAAGGCGGTGAGGGCACCGAGGGCGATGGCACCGAGGGTACCGAGCCCGAGACCCCTGTAACCCCCGAGACCCCGACCACCACGACGGGCAGCTTCACCTGCGCCACCTACAATGTGAAGAGCTCGACGAGCGGCACGATTGGTAGCTACATCACTGCCGACGGTTGGGATTTCTTCGGCCTGAGCGAGGATTTCGGTAATGTTAAGTCGAACCTGGACGGTTACACCTTCGGCAAGCGTACCGGTAGCGCACTTTCCGGTTCGTCGGATGGACTTGGCTTTGCCACCAAAAATGGCGTATGCTCCTTCTTGAGTGAGTATATCGATGCCTTTGACGAGGAGTATGGTGGCCTGTTTGCCGGTGCAAATACGGTGATTTCGAAGGGCTTCCGTGTATATCCCGTGCAGTTGGCCGATGGCGTGGTGGTGGATGTGATCATCACCCATATGAACACCTACGACACCCAGAAGCACCTCGATTGCCAGCACGCCCAGCTCAAGGAGGTGGCTACCTACATTGCCAACCACAAGA
>CALAQA010000114.1:0-4862 GCA_937889065.1 uncultured Alistipes sp. | reverse complement strand
TCTTCAGTAGCGGCTCCAATTCGTGCAGCATCACAAAGGTGCGGCAGGGTGCGATTTTGGAGGTGTAGTTGTCGCCCGGATTGAAGGTAGCATACTGATTACCAATCACCTTCGAGTTGTAATCGACGTGCAGCGATACCGAGAACTCGTCGTCGGGATAGAGGATAATGGCCACGCCCTTTTCGGGAATCGTATAGACCATTTTTTCGGTGATTTGGAAGTATTGACGATCGGCAGCCTGCTCCTCTACGCCCACCTCCTCGATGGCGATGGCATATTCACGTGCCGAGCCATCCATAATGGGGGCCTCGGGGCCATCGATATCGACCAGGGCGTTATCCACGCCGAG
Organism: uncultured Alistipes sp.; assembly: GCA_937889065.1. GTDB lineage: Bacteria > Bacteroidota > Bacteroidia > Bacteroidales > Rikenellaceae > Alistipes. The sequence goes on along the minus strand of CALAQA010000114.1, from coordinate 4,513 downwards.
GGTCCAGAGGGCCGACATCAGGTGTTCGATGGTGCTGACACGGGCCTCACCCTTCTCGATGGTGGTGCCTCGTGAGGTGTCGGTGACATACTCGCAGAGGGCAGGTACGGTGGGCTGACCCTCGATGTCGATGCGACGGAAAACGATGCCGTGGTCGGCGGGTGCCGGCTGTACGGTCATAGTCGCCTTTGCGCCCGTGTGCAGGCCGTGGCCCGAGAAGGTGATGGTCTGCTTGAGCGTCTGCTGTTTGATACTCATAAGTTTGTTTGACGGTTATACGTTTCACATAAGTGGTGCGCTTCCCACCCGAAAGCGACACATTATAGCCTTCAAAGATAAGCATTTCAAACGGGAAAACCAAATTTCGGCACAAAACGACCCTAAACCGCTTTTTTTGGTGGGGGTCGAAGGGGGTTAATCGAGATCGAGAAGCAGGATGGTGATGTTGTCTTTTCCGCCCGCACGAAGGGCATCCGAAAGGAGGAGGCGACAACGCTCCTCCAACGAAAGGCCGGTGCAGGACAACACCTCCTCGATTCTGTTCGAGGGGACCATATCATAAAGGCCGTCGGAGCAGAGCAACAGCACCCCGCCCGAGAGGGTCAGGCGGCTGTACGAGAGGTAGTCCGAGCCCCAATAGAGCAGCTCCCGCCCCACAAAGCGGGTCACCTCGTTGCGACGGGGGTGGGCCATCGCTTCGGCCTCGGTGATGCGTCCCGTATCCTCCAACGCAGCCACGACGGAGTGGTCACGGGTAAGTCGCTGAAGTTGCTGATTGTGATAATGATAGAGCCGAGTATCGCCCAGGTGGCACAGCTCGGCCGTATGCTCCTTCGTATCGAGCAGCAGGGCCGTAGCCACACACCCCATCGGCGTATAGCGGCGCAGTTCGTAGATGGCATTGTTGGCCTCGACAAAGGCCATCTGCAACGCCTCTTGATTCGGACAGGCGGGGAAGGATTGCAGGTGGCGTTGGAGGATACGACAGCACTGATCGGCCGCCTCGGCACCGTGCCCGAGGCCACCCATTCCATCCACTACGAGGGCCAACAGATGGCTTCCGCCCCACAACTCCACAACAAGGAAGGCATCCTCGTTCTCCGTGCGGCACAACCCCCGATCGCTTACACCAAAACAATTCGTCGGTTTCATACCACAAAGATAGGAAAAATGGGGCAAGATGCGAGAAAAATGGGGCAAAGTGCGTGGCATTTGCTTAAAAATTGCTAATTTTGTACGTTTAAGGCAAACAGCGAATGATGACGAGCGAGAATACCCCCCAAACCCCGCAACCCGAGGCGCAGAAGGAGGCACCAAAAGCCCCCGTAAGACGTCGGCGTGCAAGGCTCGACTTGCCCTTCGGTACCCGCAAGGAGGATGCCGGAGAGTGGACCTATCGCCACCGTATCGGGTTGTGTGTTACGCTGATAGCCTATCTGGTGCTGATGATTGGCTTCGTGTCGGGTAAAATCGTTGTCGGCTCACGCAACCATACGCAGGGGATGTTTATCGACCTGAACGAGTTGGCCGCCCTCGAGGATGAACGTGACCGCCTGCAGGAGGAGATTCGTCGCAAGATGCAGGAGAACCTGGATTGGCGACAGATTCAGAACCAAACCTCGAACGAGAATGCCACCGACGAGCGTCTGAAGGACGATCGAGGCACCAACACACAGGCGCTGAATGCCGATGCAGCCGCTGCCGCCGAGCGGATGCGTGCCAACCGCGAGGCCTACGAACAGGGGCTGGCCGCCGAGGAGGCGATGCGCCAGGAGAGAGGCGAAGTGAAGGGCGAAGAGAAGCCCTCCGACAAGCGGGTTAAGGGGCGAGTGACGGTCTCGTTCTCGCTGAAAAACCCCACCCGATACTCACGCGATTTGGTCATCCCGGCCTACCTCTGCGAGGCGGGAGGCGATGTGGAGGTCTCCATCACGGTCAATCGTGCCGGCGAGGTGATTGCCGCCCGTGTAGTAAGCGGTGGCGACGACTGTATGCGTGAGACGGCCATCGAGGCGGCTCGCCGTTCGACCTTCAACATCGACAACTCGGCCCCCGAACGACAGACGGGCACCATCTCCTACATCTTCATTCCGCAATAACCGACTTATTTTATATATATAGGTACAACAAAAAAATTAGTGCTATGAGACTGATCATTGAGCCTAACGCCAAAGAGGTTGCCCGCTGGGCTGCCGACTACATCATTCGTGCCATCAACCGCAAGGCACAACAGACCGACGCCCCCTTTGTGTTGGGTCTGCCGACCGGCTCCACGCCGCTGGAGACCTACGCCGAGCTGATTCGCCGCCACCGTGCAGGCGAGGTGTCGTTCAAGAATGTCATCACGTTCAATATGGACGAGTATGTAGGCCTGCCGCAAGAGCACCCCGAGAGCTACCACTCGTTTATGTGGAACAACTTCTTCTCGCACATCGACATCTGCCCCGAGCGTGTCCACATCCTCAACGGCAACGCCCCCGATTTGGAGGCCGAATGTGCTGCCTATGAGGCTGCTATGGTCGAGGTGGGTGGCATCGATCTCTTTATGGGCGGCATTGGCGAGGATGGCCATATCGCCTTCAACGAGCCCTTCTCGTCGATGACGTCGCGCACCCGTCAGAAGACCCTCACCGAGGATACGATTCGTGTCAATGCCCGCTTCTTTGGCGGCGACGTGAACCAGGTGCCCAAGACGGCACTGACGGTAGGTGTAGGTACGATTTGCGATGCTCGTGAGGTGCTCATTCTGGCCACGGGACCCAAGAAGGCCCGTGCCGTGCAGATGGGTGTCGAGGGTGCCTTCACCCACGCTTGGACCATCACGGCCCTGCAAACCCATCCAAAGGGAATCCTCGTGACGGACGAAGATGCCTGCGGCGAACTGAAGGTCTCGACCTACCGCTACTTCAAGGATATCGAACGAGAGAACATTTAGGGAATTCAAAATTTAGAATTCAAAATGCAAAATGGGGGTTGTGGCTTTGGCTACGACCCCTATTGCTTTATGGGAGGTGGGTTGAAAAAGAGTTTAAGGAGTTTAGGGAAATTAAGGAGTTTAACGATGCGGACCTAAACCACTAAAATCCCAATCTTCTCTAAATTCTCTTTCAAATCGCGCCAGCCAAATAATTTTGAATTCTAAATTCTACATTTTGAATTTACCAACAAAAAGAGGGACTCCCTTGCGGAAGTCCCTCTTTCTTTGGTGGTGCTGAGCTGCACCGTGCTTTATTTAACGGCGTTAACTACTGCCTCAAATGCCTTCGGCTCGTTCATCGCCAGGTCGGCCAGAACCTTGCGGTTCAGGGCGATACCCTTCTGGTTGAGCTTACCGATAAACTGCGAGTACGTCATACCGTAAGCGCGTACACCTGCATTGATACGGGTGATCCACAACGAACGGAACGTACGCTTCTTGAGCTGGCGGTGTGCATAGGCATACTGCAGACCCTTCTCGACCGTATTTTTCGCAACGGTCCAAACGTTTCCCCTTGAACCAAAGTTACCCTTGGCAAGTTTCAAAACCTTTTTTCTGTGTGCGCGAGACGCAACAGCATTTACTGAACGTGGCATAATAAAAAAGTTTTAGTAGAGCTCACAGCGACACGGTTCTCCCGCATTCTTTGGGGCTGTTCCGCTCCCGATTAAAAAATGTTGTTGGTTAGGTTCGGAATCTATCCGGCTATCTTACTTAACCAGCAGGCTCTTGATTTTGGCCTCATCAGCCGCAGAAACGGTGCTCGAATAGCAGAGGTTACGCTTCTGTTTCGTCGTCTTTTTGGTCAGGATGTGACTGTGATAAGCGTGCTTGCGCTTGATCTTTCCTGTGCCGGTGAAGGTAAAACGCTTCTTCGCCGCGGCATTGGTTTTCATCTTTGGCATTGTCGTAAATAGTTAATTAGTTAAACATAGCCCGCAAAAGTACACATTTTTTTGCAATCGGCAATGTTTTTCTCGCTTTTTTCACTATCTTGCACTATGAAAACTTTTTATCTACTTTCGCTTATGTCGTTTTTGTCTGCCTTGTTTGGTTGCTCGAAGCAGCCCGCCTACCCCACCGACTCCTTTACGACCCGTGAGGGCGACGAGCTCACGTTCCATTTCTATGCCCACGCATCGCTTGCCATCGAGTGGCGTGAGCAGCTGCTCTACATCGATCCCGTGATGGAGCACGCCGACTACAAACAGCTGCCCAAGGGGGCTGTGGTGCTCATCACGCACCACCATTCGGACCACTTCGACCGGGAGGCAGTGGATGCCGTGACGACCCGTTCGAGCGAGATTTTGTGCGACCGCACCACGGCCGAGGCCTTCGAGATGGAGTGCCACACGATGCGTCCGGGCAGCGTTGCCAACCCGATTGAGGGGCTGCGCATCGAGGCCGTTGCCGCGTACAACACCTCCGAGGGACACACCAAATTCCACCCCAAGGAGCGCGAAGATTGTGGCTATGTGGTTACGTTGGGCGATGCGGTGCGCATATACATCTCTGGCGATACAGAGCCTACAACGG
>CALAQA010000113.1:0-3352 GCA_937889065.1 uncultured Alistipes sp. | reverse complement strand
ATGAACACGGCAATACAGTCTGCATTTCGTCTGAAGTTGGCTGTCCCATGGGGTGTAAATTCTGCGCCACGGGCCGACAAGGGCTGCAGCACAACCTTTCAGCGGCCGAGATTCTGAATCAGATTGTACGCCTTCCCGAACGGGACAAACTCACAAATCTGGTCTTTATGGGGATGGGCGAGCCGTTGGACAACCTTGACGAGGTGCTACGAGCCTTGGAGATTATCACCTCGGAGTGGGGTTGGGGCTGGTCGCCGACCCGTGTAACGGTCTCGACGGCGGGTGTGGTGAGCAACCTGCGCCGCTTTTTGGATGAAACGAAGGTCCACCTGGCCGTCAGCCTTCACAACCCCTTCCGTCAGGAGCGAGCCGAGATTATGCCCATCGAAAAGGGTTTCCCGATTCACGAGCTATGCGACATCCTGCGGGAGTATGACTTCACGCACCAACGGCGTGTCTCCTTTGAATATATAGTAATGAGTGGACTGAACGACTCGATGCGCCACATTCGGGAGTTAAGCCGCCTGTTGGATGGCATCAAATGCCGCATCAACCTGATTCGCTTCCACAAAATCCCCGATTCGCCCTACTTCTCACCCGACGACGAGGCGATGATCCGCTTCCGTGACACCCTCACCGCCCGAGGCATTCAGACCACCATCCGCGCCTCCCGAGGCGAGGATATCCAGGCCGCCTGCGGACTGCTCTCGACCCAAGAGAAACTCAATCAATAACGATAAAAAAAGGAGGCTATTCGGCCTCCTTTTTTGTGGTGTTGTATCGGGTGACAATTTTTCGCAGATGCTCCAAAAACTCCTCGGCAGGGTAGGCTCCCAAAATCGAGGCCAGCAATTCACCCTCGGTGTTGAAGACCAGGTACAACGGAATCGACCCTCGCCCATAGTTTTGCATCAACTGACGCCCCGTCGGACGATCGACATCGAATTTGGCCGCCACGAAGTGAGTGTCGAAAAATTCGCCCACCTCCTTCTTTGTAAATACCTGACGCTCCATCTGTTGGCACGGACCGCACCACGATGCAAAGAGGTCGATGAAGACCAACTTGTCGGCCGCAATGGCCCGTTCACGCAACTCGTCGGTCGAGCAGCGTTCCCACCTTACTTGTGCCTCGGCACCCATCGCTCCCAGCACTACGAGGAGCAGCAAAATCAGTCGTTTCATAGCGGATAAAAGGTCAAATAGTGGGCCAAATATACAAAAAAAGAAGGAAACCGTAGAGCAGAACGCCCTTGCGATTTCCTCACCAACCTAAAACTACTAACCTAAAATGAACCTTAAAACTTCGCTGCAAAGATAAGGCCCTTTCGGAAACTGTGCAAGTTTTTTAATAAAAAATTTTCAAAAATTTTGAAGAAATTTTAATAATAAGGTGTAATGTGCTGATTTTCAACACCTGATTATTTGGCGTATTGGGCCACTGCATCGGCCACTCGTTCGCCATCGAGGGCTGCCGAGATGATTCCGCCGGCATAACCGGCCCCCTCGCCCGTCGGGAAAAGACCCTCGATTTGGGGGTGCATCAGCCGCTCACGGTCACGGGGAATACGCACGGGGGTGGAGGTACGCGACTCGACACCCACCACCACCGCCTCGTTCGTCACAAACCCTTTCAGGCGGCGACCAAAGGTCGAAAGACCTGCCCGCAATCCGTTGGCAATGAACGAGGGCATCCACTCATCGAGGCGTGAGGCGACAATGCCCGGCACATACGACGTGCGAGGCAGCGACGACGAAGCACGTCCTGCCACAAAGTCGGCAACTGCCTGGGCGGGAGCCACTTGTCGGTCGTCGCCCATCCGGCGGGCCAACTGTTCAAACTCTTGCTGGAAGCGCAAACCTGCCAGCGGACCCCACTCCTCCACGAGGTGGGCGTAGTCGCTCTCACGCACCTCCGTGACCAGTCCCGAGTTGGCAAAGGGCGAGGTGCGACCGCTGGGCGACATACCATTTACGACCGATTCCCTAGGGTCGGTCATGGCGGGAACGATGAAGCCGCCCGGGCACATACAGAACGAATAGACCCCTCGGCCACCCTCCTGGCTTACCAACGAATAGGAGGCGGCAGGCAGCCACTCGCCACGCTCGGGTTGGTGGTATTGGATGCGGTCGATCAGGCGCTGGGGATGCTCGATACGCACACCCATCGCAAAGGCCTTTGGCTCCAAAAGAATGTGGTGACGGTGCAGCAGATAGTAGATGTCACGGGCCGAGTGACCCGTAGCCAACACCACCGCCACGGCCTCGATACTCTCGTCGCCACACACTACGCCACGTAATTTGTTCTCCTTGATAATCAGGTCGGTAACCTTTCTTTCGAAGAGCACCTCGCCGCCACATTCGGTGATGGTGCGGCAGATGTTGCGGATGATGTAGGGGAGCTTGTCGGTGCCGATGTGGGGGTGTGCCTCGAAGAGAATTTCGGGGTTGGCACCGTGAAAAACAAGCGTCTGAAGGGCCTTGTTGTAGTCGCCCCGCTTCTTGCTGCGGGTGAAGAGCTTGCCATCCGAGAAGGTACCGGCACCACCCTCGCCAAAGGCGTAGTTCGAGTCGGGATCGACCTCGTCGCCACGGTTGATGCGGGCAATATCGACCTTGCGGGCCGAGACATCACGCCCTCGCTCCAACATAATGGGGCGATAACCCAACTCGATAAGTCGCAGCGAGGCAAACAGACCCGCCGGGCCCGAGCCTACAACCACCACCTCGGGCTTGCCGACGCACGATGGATAGTCGAAATGAAGCGGTGCGGGCTGCGGCTCTTGGTCGATGTAGATCTCCAACGTGAGATTGACCATCGGCTGCCGACGACGTGCGTCAATCGACCGCTTAACGACTCGCACCAGGGCGATCTCATCCTCCTTGATGCGCAGCCGACGAGCCGCCAAAGCGGTGTAGTGCTTCGGATTGGCCGCCTCGCGCGGCAGGAGTTCGAGAGTCAGTTTTGCGGGCATATCCTTGGAGGTGTTACGGAGGACAAAAGTAACGAAAAATTTGCAAAGTTGCCTCGCCGATGGTTGCGATTTGTAAATTTTTGCCTACCTTTGTGGTCCTGACCTGCGGATATGGTGTAATTGGTAGCCACGACAGACTTAGGATCTGTTGCCGAGAGGCGTGGGGGTTCGAGTCCCTTTATCCGCACTTCACAAGCGACCTATTCGGGTCGCTTGTTTCGTTTGATAAAGGGACTCGTTCAGCGTGTTGCGCCTCGGCAGACTTGTCTATGGTCGGTTGTTGTTTGCTATGCAAATATTCGTGCTTGCTGTGCGATTGTGTCTGAAAAGAGATTTTCGCCACATCGCCCATCAATCCCGACAATCTTCGATTGCAACAA
>CALAQA010000112.1:0-7355 GCA_937889065.1 uncultured Alistipes sp. | reverse complement strand
GCCGTGAGCCACAGCGTCGGCGCCAATCGACTTGGCGTACTCGATGATGGCGATGGCCTGGAAGATACGCTCCGAGCTTACCGAGATGGGGTAGGTGCCGTTGCGCAGGATGTTGCCATAGACCATATAGCGAATCGACTTCTCGTAGTACTCCTGCTCGATGTTGAGCGTGGCGTGCTCCACCGCACCGAGCTGCATGGCACGCTGCTCGATGTTCTTGAGCTCCTCGGCCGAGAAACCGCCCGTGTTGGCGATGGCCGTATAGACATCATAACCCTGCTCCTCGCTCAGGTACTTCACGCAGAACGAGGTATCCAAACCGCCACTGAAGGCGAGAACAACTTTCTTTTTCATTGCTGTATTTCGTTTTTTGTTATTTCAGATGGAAAATCTTTTTGAAGGCGTTTTTCAGGTACATCCAGTAGGGACGCAGGCGCGAGTGCTGCACCTGTTCCTTGGCCGGGTCGTACAACATACCCGTGCAGAGGCACATACGGCGCTCGTTGCGTTGCAGGATGTCGTAGTTGCGACACCCCTCACAACCCTTCCAGAACTCGTCGTCTTCGGTCAGCTCCGAGAAGGTCACGGGGACATAGCCCATACGGGAGTTGAGCTTCATGACGGGCAACGAGGTGGTGATACTGAACAACTTGGCATAGGGGAATCGTCGTCGGGCCAACTCGAATGTTCGTCGTTTGATGCGCTCGGCCAACCCCATATGGCGGTAGTCCGGATCAACGATCAGACCGGAGGTGGCGACAAAATCGCCGTGCTCCCAACACTCGATGTAGCTGAACCCAATCAGCTTCTCTCCGTCCAGCGCCACGACGGCCTTGCCGCCCTTGATCTTGGCTGCGATGTAGTCGGGCGAACGCTTGGCGATACCCGTGCCACGCTGCAGTGCCGACTCGTAGATGAGCGTGCAGATGCGCTCTGCATACTTGGCGTGCTCCTCTTCGGCAAATACGACGCTGATAGCTTTGTTACTCATTTCTTAAAAAATAACTCGCGAATTGTTTTCGTGTTCTTCGTTTATAATCGTGTTTCGTTTGTTAGTTCAGGCGGAAAGCTCGCTGCACCCCTTTGATGCGCATAATGTTGTGTATCAGTGCATCGGCTGCTGCGGCACTCGGTACCTCGACGGCAATCGTACCGCTTACGATGCCCCCCTGGGCCAACTCGAACGACATGGCTCGGATGTTGAGCTTCAGCTCGCGGCTGATGACCTCGGTGATGTGGTTGGCCATACCCGTCGTATCGACCGCTACGATGCGAATCGTCACACGGAAGGCCCCCTCGGAGTGCTCACGCCAGCGTGCCTCGATGACACGGTAGGGGTAGTTCTCCTTCATGCGCTTGGCGTTGGGGCAGTCGTTGCGGTGGATGGTGATGCCCGAGTTGATGGTGACAAAACCAAATACCTCGTCGCCCTTGATGGGGTTGCAACACTTGGCCAACTTGTACTGAATCTTCGAAATGTCGTCGTCGATGACCAACGCATCGGTCGAGTGTTCTCTACGCTCGGAGGCCTTTTCGGCCGCTACGGCCAGCTTCTGACGCTCGATCTCGGCGGCGGCTGCACGACGCTCCTCCTCGGCTTCGCCCGAGAGGTGGCGTTGCAGAATCTCCTTGATGGTCTGAAAATCCAACTTGTTGGTGGCAATCAGGGCATAGACCTCCGTGCCGAGCTTCAGTTTGAGCTGCTTCGAGAGGTAATTGACCGCCTCATCGACCGTGAGTGGCAGCTTCCAATTCTTCAGCTTGCGCTCCAGCTCCTCACGACCCATACGGGTGTGCTTGGCCTGCTCCTCACGCAGGAATGCCTTGATCTTGTTCTTGGCCTTCGAGGTGACCACAAACCCTAACCAGTCGGCCTTGGGCGTCTGGTTCTTCTGGGTCATCACCTCCACGATGTCGCCGTTGTGCAGCACCTCACGGATGGGCACCGAACGGTTATTGACCTTGCCACCTACGCAGACGGCACCCAGGTTCGAGTGGATGTCGAAGGCGAAATCCAACACCGTAGCTCCTTCGGGCAGCTTGCGCAGGTCGCCGTTGGGGGTGAAGACGAAGATCTCGCCCGAGGCGGGTTTGGCATCGAAGCGACGAGCCAATGCGTGGGTGGTCTCCTCCATCGCCTCACGCAGACGGCCGAGCCATTGCTCGCTCGTCACGGCACCCTGACGGACCCCCTTGTAGCGCCAGTGGGCGGCGATACCTCGCTCGGCCACCTCGTCCATACGCTCGGTGCGAATCTGCACCTCCACCCAACGACCCTCGGCCGAGACGGTGGTGTGCAGCGACTCGTAACCGTTCGACTTGGGGATCGAAATCCAGTCGCGCATACGCTTCGGATTGGGGGTGTAGAAGTCCGTGACGACCGAATAGACCGTCCAACATTGGGGCTTCTCCTGCTCTATGGGGCAGTCGATGATAATACGCAGGGCGAAGATGTCATAGACGCCCTCGAAGGGAACGTGCTGCTTGCGCATCTTGTTCCAAATCGAGTAGATGGACTTCGTGCGGCTCTTGATGTGGTAGCGGATGCCGAGCGTCTGCAACTTCTGCTCGATGGGAACAAGGAATTGGGCGATGAAGGCCTGACGCTCCTCGGCACTCTCCTCGAGTTTGGTGGTGATGTGGTCGTAATCCTTCGGCTCGAGGTATTTGAGGGCCAAATCCTCCAGCTCGCTCTTCAGGCTGTACAGACCGAGTTTGTGGGCAATCTGAGCGTAGAGGTTCATCGCCTCCCAGCTCTTCTTGCGGCGTTTCTCGGGCGGGAAGATGGCCAGCGAACGCATCACTTCGAGGCGGTCGGCCAACTTAATCAGGATCACACGGGGATCCTCGGAGTAGCTGACAATGAGGTCGCGAAAATTCTCGGCCTGCTCGTGGGCCACCTTCAGTTTCAGGCTTGAGATGTTGGCCAGTCCGACGGTGATGCCGACCACCTCCTTGCCGAAGCGCTCCTCAATTTCGGTCGTGAGGGTCAAAAACTCCTCGGCCGAAAGCTCTTTGTGGCCCAGGCGGACCACATCGTGCAGGATGGAGGCGATGGTCGAGTTGCGACCCAGACCAATCTCCTGCAAAACAATATCGGCTACCGAAACGGCGTGGTCCAACATCGGACGACCGTCGTAGCGCATCTGGCCGCTGAGGTGTTCAGCGGCATAAACCAAGGCCTCATCGACCTGTCGGGCCGACGCCTCGGAGAAGGTCTCGCGGACCAACGTGCGGAATTTATCGTAGCGGGCTAACATTATCTTTGCTCCTCAATTAACCTAACAAAGGGCAAAGATAGGAAAAGAGATTGGATTTTACCCCCTTCGAAGGGCAAAAAGTGGCTCTTTATTTACGTACTACGTAAATATGGTCCACGGGGAGGGCAAAACGACTGCGTTCTTCGTCGTCGAGTGTGGCGGCATAGTCAATGTCTCGGGCCTCGAAACCGGCCTCACGCAACCGCTCGACAAAGTCGTTGCCGTAGATGCGGCGGTGGTCGTATTGACCGAAGATGCGGGTGCGTTCTCGGGGGTCGGTAATCGAGTCATCCTCAAAGGTGGTCGGGCGCTCCAACTCGACGGGCGAGAGCAGCACGCCCCATCCGCCGGGGCGCAGAATGCGGTGCAGTTCACGCATCGCCAGGCGGTCGTCGGTGACGTGCTCCATCAGGTGGTTGCAGATGACCACATCGAAGGAGTTGTCCTCCAGCGGAATTTGTTGAATGTCAAAGTGAAGGTCGGCCAACGGGCTCTCCAAATCGGCCGTTACATAGGCCGTTTCGTTGCCCTTGTAATGGGGCTTCAGATGGCGCATCAGGCAGACCTCGGGGGCGATGTGCAACAGACGTTTTTTGCCCTCCATCAGGTCGGTTTCCCGCTGCAACCAGAGCCACAACAGACGGTGGCGTTCGAGCGAAAGGCAGTGGGGACAGAGGGCATTTTCGCGCACCGTGACATAGCCGTAAGGGAGCAGTTTGCGGAAGGTGTGGCCACAGAGCGGACACGCATAGCGGGAGCCTCTGTACCACAGTCCGACAAGGGGCGTAAGCCACCCTGCCACACGCTGCATCAGTGTGCGGGGCAGGTGGTTCAGAAACCAACGAATCAGCTGTTTCATTGCTCGACGAAGAGTTGTTCAACCTCCTTTTCGACCTTCGTGAGGCGCTCTTTGCAGAGGGTGATGAGTTCGGTGGCACGCTTCACCTCTTGGGCCAGGGTGTCCACATCCATCTGGTCGCTGCGAAAACGCTCCAAAATCTGCTCAATCTCACCGAGGGCCTCGGTATAAGTTATCTGCTTTTTTGCCATTGTGTTATACTATTTTTCGCCATACAGCAAATCCATCCAACGCTCGACGCTCTGCTTCCACAACTCGGTACCTGCGGGCTGCTCCTCCAACGAGATGGAGTGGCCGCCCTGGGGGTAGATGTGCATCGTGGCAGGTACCCCTGCACGGCGCAACGCCTCGTACATCAACACCGAGTTGAGGGGCGAGACGGCGGGGTCGTTGTCGGCGTGAATCAACAGGGTCGTCGGGGTCTTCTCCGAGACCTGCTTGTCAATCGAGTGGCGCCACACCTTCTCAATCGAAGGCTCCTTGCCGCAGATCATCTCTCGACTACCTCGGTGGGTATAGCGCAAATCCATCGAAATGACGGGCGAGACCAAAATCATAAAGTTGGGCATAAAGGCCTCCCGTGCCACCCCATCCTGCGGCGTGTAGAGCAGTTCGGTCTCCACGCCCGAAGCGGCTGCCAGATGGCCGCCTGCCGACGAACCCTCGACTCCCACCTTGTTCTTGTCGATGCCCCACTCCTCGGCTCGTGAGCGTACCACTTGCAGGGCACGTTGCAGGTCCTGCGTGCTGATGATCGAGGGATCTACGGCATCGGGCGAATTGGGAAGACGGGCCGTCAGAATCAACCCCGTGATCCCCTCGTCGGCCAACCAACGGGCGATGTCCCAGCCGGCCACCTCCCAGGCATAGCGCTGGTAGCCGCCACCCGGGCAGATGATGACGGCGATGCCTCGGTTCTTCTCGGGCTTCGGGGCCACTCGGTAGAGGGCCGGTCGTCCCACCTTATAGACACGGTGGTTGGCGATGCTGTCTTCAACGACTATACCACGTGTGTTGGGCATCGTGGTCCCCTCCCACAAATCAATCTTTTCGTGGGGTTGTTGCGCCCAAGCGGCAAGGGCAGTCAGGGTGAAAAGTAAAGTCACGAAATATCTCATAGTCATCGTTTTAGGTTGATTGTTCCGTCGTTTAGTTCGATCTCGATCGTGTGTGCTTCGGCTACCTCCGAGGTCGTTTTCAGTACCCGCCCCTCGCTGCGCACAATGGCAAAGCCGAGTTGGAGGATGTGGCGGGGCGAGCGGCTCTCGGTGAGCTTTTCGGCTTGCTCCAACCGCATCCGTTGGCGGGCCAAGAAGTCGGCCACTCGGTCGGGCAGTTGCAAGGCGTGGTGGTTTAGTTTCAGTTGTTCGGTCAGAAGGGTCTCTTTGGTTGTGCGGTGCAGTTCGCCGCTCATCCGTTCCAGGCCGAGGGCCGCTTCACGCAGGTGGCGCAACGTGGTTTCGTGGAGTTGGGTTGCTGCCCCCTCTAACCACCCTTCGAGGTCGGCCATCCGCTCCACCAACCAGGCCGCTACGGCCGTCGGGGTCTTGTGGGGTGAGGCAGCCACCATATCGACCACCGATTGATCTTTGTCGTGGCCGATACCCGTCAGGACGGGCAGCGGGAATTGGGCGACGTGGTTCGAAAGACGGTAGGCGTTGAAGCAGCTCAAATCGCTCTGCGAGCCACCGCCACGCACGATGACCACCGCATCGAATTGCTCCATGCGGTCGGCCACACGCCCCAGGGCGTCGATGATCGACTCCTCGGCCGACTGCCCCTGCATCACGGCCTCGAAAAGGGTTGTGTGGAAGGCGTAACGGCTCTTTTTCAGCTCGTTCGTAAAGTCTTGAAATCCTGCGGCTTTGGCACTCGACACCACTGCCAGACGTTGCACTACGGCGGGTAGCTCCACACTTCGATTCATCTCCCACACCCCCTCCTCTTGCAGACGACGAATGGTGGCATTTTTCTGCCGCTCCATCTCGCCCAACGTGAAGGCGGGGTCGATGTCGTTGATTTGGAGCGAGAAACCGTAGAGTTCGTGGTACGAGACCAGCACCTGCGCCAAGATGCGGATGCCCGCCGTCAGCGGTTGGCCCGTCTCGGCCTCGAAGTAGCTGCTCAGGTGGGGGTAGCGGTTGCGCCAGATGGTGGCTCGAGCCTGCGCCTTGGGGATGGCATCGTCTTCGCCCTTCTCGATGAGTTCGAGGTAGCAGTGACCCGCATAGTTCACCTTCAGCTCCGAAATCTCGGCGCTGACCCATACGGGCAGGGCAAACTGCTCGGTGAGCGTCTGCTTGACCTGTCGTTGCAGTTGGCTGAGGGTGATGGTTTTACGGCTGCTCATCGGGGGCGGTTTTAGCGGATGACCAACTCCATTTGGCGGGGCAGGCGTCGCCCCTTGGGAAGTTGAATGCGTAGTACACCTCGGCTCTCGACCGCCTTGCCTGCCTTGGTGGCGGGTTGCCAGCGGGGGCACTCCTCAAGGGCCTTCAGCACACGGCGGCGCAGGCGGCTATCGGTCGCTTGCAGCACCCGATCCACCACCAAATCGCCCTCGGTGGTGATGTTGTAGCGCACCACCACACGGGCCGTCGGATCGGTTTCGGTCCACTTGATTTGCGAGGCAATGTAATCCGAAAAGGCGAGCGTATCGGCCACAAAGCGGGGCGGCTCATCGTACTTTAAGGTGATGATAACCACGCCGTTCGAGGCCTTCTCGCCATAGCGGGCAATGCTCTCCTCGTCGGCCGGCAACTCCTCGATGCGCTCGATAATCTCGGGGTCGATGTCGCTCGTGTCGGTACGTTCTACGCCATTGACAATATAGAGGGGCTGTTGTCCCCAAGCGGGAACAACAGCCATCAAAAGCAAGAACAGAGGAATGATAATAACTCCCCTCATCCCTATTGGTTGGTTTTTTTTGTTACGACGAAACTTAAACTACAACTCGCTCTCCTTCAGGCGCTCGGCATTCTCGGCCACAATCAGCTGGTCGATGCAGCCCTGGATGTCGCCATCCATAAAGGCCGAAAGGTTGTAGATGGTGTAGTTGATGCGGTGGTCTGTGATACGTCCCTGGGGGTAGTTGTAGGTACGAATCTTGGCCGAGCGGTCGCCCGTCGAAACCATCGTCTTACGCTTCGAGGCAATCTCGTCGAGGTACTTCGAGTACTCGAGGTTGAAGACACGGGTACGCAACTCCTCGAAGGCCTTGTCGAAGTTCTTGAGCT
>CALAQA010000111.1:0-6113 GCA_937889065.1 uncultured Alistipes sp. | reverse complement strand
CATACGAGATAAACTTAAAACCTCGGGTCTCGTCGAACTTCTCGGCAGCCTTGATCAGACCGAGGTTACCCTCGTTGATCAGGTCGGGCAGCGACAAACCCTGATTCTGGTACTGCTTGGCCACCGAAACCACAAAGCGCAGGTTGGCCTTCGTCAGCTTCTCGAGGGCCTCCTGGTCACCCTTCTTGATACGTTGGGCGAGTTCTACCTCCTCCTCAACGGTAATCAGCTCCTCCTTACCAATCTCCTGAAGGTACTTATCAAGCGAAGCACTCTCACGATTGGTAATCGACTTGGTAATTTTTAATTGACGCATATTCTAAAATAGGTATTATTTTCGTTCCCTTACTCCTTACTCCTTACTCGCCCCTTGCTCTTCCCTAAAACGGCAAATTCACCGGTTTCGTATTTAGAGAGTCGGTCGGCCTATGGGATATATCACCCTCGGCACAAAAAAAGCGGGTGGAAGGTTCACACCAACCACCCGTTGTCTCCTCCGTTTCGGATAGACCTCACTCGCCAATTCTACTCTACGAGCACATAGCTTGCCGAGCGACCGTTGGGATAGATGCCGTCGATGGAGCGCACTTTGCCGGTCAATTTCTTGAGGTCGGAGAGCGCATACACAGCACGGTTGTTGATGTGGGTAATCACAAAACCCTCCTTCACACGAGCCCGAGCCAAAATACCATCGGCCTTGATCGAGGTCACCTGCACGCCGCCACGAATCTCCAATTCACGGCACAAACGCTCGCTTGCATCGGCAAATTTGCCACCAAGCTCCTCGGCAACATCGCTATCCTCCTTGGTGAGAAGTTCTGTTTTACCGGCTTTATTACGCAACGTCACCTCAAAAAGTTTCGTTTGAGAGTCTCTTTTTACCGAAATTTTGACTTTATCGTTCGGACTGTGGCGTGCAATGCGCTCACGCAGCGTTGCAGCGTCGTTCACAGCCACTCCGTCGATGTGGGTAATGATGTCGCCCTTGCGGATGCCTGCCTCCGAGGCGGCACCACCCTCCTCGACCGAGCCGACATAGATGCCGCCAATCTGCTTGATGCCCGTCTCCTCGCCCATACGATCGATAAAGGTCTGGTCGATGACGTTGAAGCCGATACCGAGCAGGGCACGCTGCACCACGCCATACTGTTTCAAATCGACCACTACCTTCTTGACAATCGACTCGGGCACGGCAAACGAATAGCCGATGTAGCTGCCCGTCTGCGACTGGATAAGGGTGTTGATACCCACCAACTCGCCACGGGTATTGACCAGCGCACCGCCCGAGTTACCGGGATTGACGGCGGCATCGGTCTGGATGAACGACTCGATGGAGAAGTCGTCAGGGTCGTTCGACAGAGCACCCAGCGTACGAGCCTTGGCACTCACGATACCGGCCGTGATGGTCGATTGGAGGTTGTAGGGCGAGCCAATGGCCAGCACCCACTCGCCCAGACGCAGGGCATCCGACGAGCCGAAGGGCAGCGTAGGAAGCCCCTTCTCGTCGATCTTCAGCAGGGCAATATCCGTAGCCGAGTCCTTACCGATGAGTTCGGCATCGTAGGTGCGCCCGTCGTTGAGTTGCACACGCAGCTTCGTGGCCCCATCCACCACGTGGTTGTTCGTGACGATGTAGCCATCCTCCGAGATAATCACGCCCGAGCCGCCTGCACGACGCTCCTGGTAGCGAGGCTCCCCCTGACGGCCGTAGCCCTGAGGGATGCCGAAGAACTCCAGGAAGGGGTCGTAGCCACGCTGCGGCACAGCCACCTGCTGCACCGCCTCGATATTAACCACCGCCTTGACGGCATTCTCGGCCGCATACGTCAGGTCGGGATAGTTGCCCTCCTCGTAGGCCGTGAAGTGGGTGCCCAACTCGGGGCTGCGCTCCACCTCTTGGGTGATGTATTGGATATTGTCGTTATCGTTGGCCGTTACGTAGTAGGCCGTCGCACCGCCCGCAGCAGCCGACAGGGCCACCAAACCGAGCATTAAAAAAAACTGTTTCATAAGACTTTCTTCAGTGAATAATTAGTTATTTAGCTGTGGAAAGTTGCTTCATAGGCATTTTCGGGTTTTCTCTACGCTATATAAACGTAGCGCATCACGCAAATCGTATGCAAAAAACAAAAAAAAGAGAGTGCAAAATTTACGTTGCACTCCCTCCCTTTTTTTTGCTCTTGATGCTTACAGTCCCAGGGCCTCCTTGATCGGCTCAATCATATCGAGCTTCTCCCAACCGAAGAACTCCACCTCACGCTCCACAGCCTTGCCACCCTCGTAGCAGGTGACCGTCTTGGTGTAGGGGCGGTTGCCGAAGTGGCCATACGAAGCGGTGGCCTCGAAGATGGGATTCTTCAGACCGAAGCGGCGCACAATGGCGTGGGGACGCAGGTCGAAGAGCGTAGCGATGCGGCGGGCAATCTCGCCATCCGACAGCTCGGCCAGCGCCGCATTCTTCGTGCCGTAGGTATTGACATAGACCGACAGCGGCTCGGCGATACCGATGGCATACGACAGCTCGACAAGCACCTCATCGGCTACCCCTGCGGCGACCATATTCTTGGCGATGTGGCGGGCGGCATAGGCGGCCGAGCGGTCCACCTTCGAGGAGTCCTTGCCCGAGAAGGCGCCACCACCGTGGGCACCACGACCACCATAGGTATCGACGATGATCTTGCGACCCGTCAGGCCCGTATCGCCGTGTGGACCGCCAATAACGAACTTACCCGTCGGATTGACGTGCAGGATATACTCCTCGTCGATCAGCTCCGAGAGCTTGTCGTTGGCACGCTCCAGGCGAGCCTTTACGCGGGGGATGAGAATCGTGCGCACATCCTCACGAATCTGCTGTTGCATCTGCTGCTCGGCCTCCTTCTCCGAAAGGCTCTCCGAGGGGAGGATGAACTCGTCGTGCTGCGTCGAAACCACAATCGTGTGGACACGCAGCGGCTTACCCGTCGTCTCGTCGTACTCGATGGTCACCTGCGACTTCGAGTCGGGACGCAGGTAGCACATCACCTTGCCCTCGCGACGGATGTCGGCCAGCTCCTTCAAAATCACGTGCGAAAGGATCAGCGTGGCGGGCATCAGCTCACGGGTCTCGTTGCAGGCATAGCCGAACATAATACCCTGATCACCGGCGCCCTGCTCCTCCTCCTTCTCACGGGCTACGCCCTGGTTGATATCCGACGACTGCTCGTGGATGGCCGACAAAATGCCGCACGAGTTGCAGTCGAACTGGTACTCGCTCTTCGTGTAACCAATCTTGCGAATCACACGGCGGGTAACCTCCTGCACATCGACATAGGCCTCCGAACGCACCTCGCCGGCAACCATCACAAGACCCGTCGTGCAGAGGGTCTCGCAGGCCACCTTCGACTGGGGATCGTGGCGCAGAAACTCATCAAGAATAGCATCGGAAATCTGGTCCGACACCTTATCGGGATGTCCTTCCGAAACGGACTCCGAGGTAAATAAAAAACCCATTTGATACGTTTTTTAATGGTTAAACATATAAATGGGAAAGTAGGCTGAATGATAAAAAATAAGCTGTTTTAGCGATTTTTTATTGTGGTTGCAATCAGTCAAATCCTTTCCACATTGGGAGTGCAAAGATAAGGCAAAAAAGCGAGGTTGCAAAAAATTACCGCACTTTCTTTAATTAGAGTCAGTTAGCACTCCCAATGTGGAAGAGCATTCCATACCACCCCCTAAATCCCCCTCCCCTGGAGGGGGACTTGAAGTATAGGACGGCAAATTCCCGTAACTGCAAAATTTTAACCCGATTTTCTCGCTCAGAGGTATGCGCCCCCCTCAATGTGGGGTACCACACCACCCCCTAAATCCCCCCTCCCCCGGAGGGGGACTTGAAGAGGGAGTTCTTCGTTAAGTTCGTTAAGTTCGTTAAGTTCTTTATGCTCTTTAATTTCCTTATCCTCCTTACCCCCCCTATCCTCTACGCCAACAAAAAAAGAGTGCCCCTAAGGGACACTCTTTTGTTTGGGTTGCAGGCTATCGACTAATAGCCGGGGTTCTGCCACATCGGGTCGCTACCATTGCTGATCACGCCCGTGTAGGTCGTCGAGATGGGACGCAGTGCATACTCCGGCTTGAAGTACTTGGCCAGGTCGGGGTGCGTCGATTGCAGATACGACGCATCCTTGAACATACCCGTACGCTTCAGGTCGTAGAAGCGGGTACCCTCACCGCAAAGCTCACGAGCACGCTCGTCGAGGACGGTGCGGATGTTGGCCGAGCCGCTCAACGGCTTGGCACCTGCACGCTGACGTACCTTGTTGATGTAGCCCATTGCACTGCCACCACCGTTGGCCACGATGTCGGCCTCGGCTGCGATCAGGTAGATCTCGGCCATACGGATGATGAAGGTGGCGTTACGGTTACCGTTACGCATCTTACCGGCGTTGGCTACATAGAAGTTCGACGAGTTGTGCTTGTTGAGCGAAGGATAGAAGTTGTGGAGGATATTCTCCGAGCCATCGGCGTTGGTGTCAATCACCTTCTGCTTGGCATCGTCATATACATCCTTGTAATCAACCAGCAGGTAGGGCGTAGTCTTCTTCTTGGCTACCTCCTCGGCATAGTCGGCATCCTGCGGCATCACAAACTTCACACCCAGGTCACCCACAGCCACCGACGTACCGGCTACCGAAGGATCCTTCTTCAGGTTGGTAGCGGCATCGGCCGACCAGGTGTAGGCGGCATTTGCATTCCACTGGGTCGAGAACCACTGGTGGAAGCGGGGATCGAGCGTACCATCCTCCTGCACGTAGAGGTTGAGCAGGTGGTGGGTGGGCATAAAGATACCCTCCTGCGAACCCTCCCACGTAATGCGGGCCTCCTGCGTATCGACACGACCACCAAAGGTCGAGAGGGCGCAGAGGAACTTCTCGTTGTAGCGGTTCAGCTTGTAGTTACCGTTGCTCGAGCCGTAGTTCGACGAGTCGGCATACAGGTTGTACTTCCACAGGGCCTCCTTGTTGGCCAGGTTGTTCGCCTCGGCAAACACATCGGCCAGGTTCGAGTACATATAGGCACCATACGTTGCACCACCGGCCTCGCAGTCGGCAATCAGGGTCTTGGCAACATCCAGCGCCTTCGTTACATACTCATCCGTACCGTAGTAGTAGGTCTGAAGGTAGGCCTTGGCCAGCATAGCCAGAGCCGCCTTCTTGGTCGGGTTGGCCAGGTAGGTGGCGTCACCTACGGGCAGGTTCTCGACAGCAAACTCCAGGTCGGGAAGGATCACCTCACGGTAGATCTCCATCGGCTCGGTGCGCACGGGCGAATAGTTGGCAACCGTCTGGGGCTCGGTCAGCATCACCACGCCACCGAACTGCTCTACGGCGTTGAAGTAATAAACTGCACGCAGGAAACGAGCCTCGGCCAGCTTCTGCTGACGCTCCTCCTCGGTTGCAAAGGGAGGCTTGTTTACGAGCGAGATGGCCAGGTTACAGCTACCGATACCATCATACATCGAGTTCCACAGACCGTTGATGTAGGTCGTGTTGGGGGCTGCACCGGCAAAGAACCAGAAGTACTGCGTGTACGACGTGTCCTTGTTGCCGCGATAGGTCCAGATGTCCGAATCAGCGTCGGTAAGCTCCATCCAGCCATCCGTACAATACATAAATCGCTGCATACCGAAGTAGCACTGGTTGAGCAGCGTCTGGTAGCCTTCCGTCGAGGTTGCAAGGGCCTCCAACGTAAAACCACCGGGGTTCTCCTCATCCAACGAGCAGGAGGTTGTCACCGCGCCCGAAACGAGAACCGCGAAAGCCAGTAAAAGATGCTTTATGTTTTTCATTGTTCTTAGTTCGTTTTGAGGTTAGAAAGTGATGTTAAGACCAAATACAAACTGACGGTAGGTCGGGAAGACATCCGAGCCATTGGTCTCGGGGTCGGCACCCGTCTCACGCAGCTGCTTGTCGAAGGCAACAATCAGCGGATTGTAGGCCGTGGCATAAACGCGTACCTTCTCCATCAGGGCCTTGCGAGTCAGCGACTTGGGCAGCGTATAACCGAGGGTGATGTTCTTAATCTTGAAGAACGAACCATCGACAATGCTCAGCGAACCCAATACCGACTGCTCA
>CALAQA010000110.1:0-17726 GCA_937889065.1 uncultured Alistipes sp. | reverse complement strand
CGTACCGTTCCAACCCGTATTCACGAGGTATGCCGTAGCACCCGACTTCTCCATGCGCTTTACGAGCTCCTCACCGTACTTGGTGGGGTGCAGCGAGAGGAAGGCGGCACCGAAGCAGGCCGAGAAGGTCGGCGTAGGCTCGGTGATACCACGCTCGGTACCTGCCAACTTGGCCGTGAAGCCCGACAGGAAGTAGTACTTGGTCTGCTCGGGGGTCAGAATCGACACGGGAGGCAGCACACCAAAGGCGTCGGCCGAGAGGAAGATTACCTTCTTGGCGGCGGGAGCCTTCGATACGGGCTTCACGATGTTGTCGATGTGGAAGATGGGGTACGATACACGGGTGTTCTCCGTAACCGACTTGTCGGCGAAGTCGATCTTGCCGCCCTTGCCTACGGTTACGTTCTCCAACAGAGCGTTGCGACGGATGGCGTTCCAGATATCGGGCTCGTTCTCCTGCGAGAGGTTGATTACCTTGGCGTAGCAGCCACCCTCGAAGTTGAACACACCCTCGTCGTCCCAACCGTGCTCGTCGTCACCGATGAGCTGACGCTTCGGGTCGGTCGAAAGGGTCGTCTTACCCGTACCCGACAGACCGAAGAAGATAGCGGTCTCGCCCTTCTCGTTGGTGTTGGCCGAGCAGTGCATCGAGGCGATACCCTGCAGGGGCAGCAGGTAGTTCATATACGAGAACATACCCTTCTTCATCTCACCACCATACCAGGTGTTGATGATCACCTGCATCTTTTCGGTGAGGTTGAATACAACAGCCGTCTCCGAGTTCAAACCCAGCTCCTTGTAGTTCTTCACCTTGGCCTTCGAGGCGTTCAGTACCACGAAGTCGGGCTCGCCGTAGGTCTCCAGCTCGGCGTCGGTCGGGCGGATAAACATATTCTTCACGAAGTGAGCCTGCCAAGCCACCTCCATAATGAAGCGGATCTTGAGGCGGGTGTTCTCGTTGGCACCGCAGAAGGTATCAACTACATAGAGCTTCTTGCCCGACAGCTCCTTCGAAGCGATCTTCTTCAGCTCCTTCCAAGCCTTCTTCGTGACGGGCTTGTTGTCGTTCTTGTACTCGGGCGAGGTCCACCAGATGGTATCCTTCGACGTCTCGTCCATTACGAAGAACTTGTCCTTGGGCGAACGACCGGTATAAACACCCGTCATTACGTTTACGGCACCCATCTCGGTCTCCTGACCCTTCTCGAAACCGCGCAGACCCTTGGCGGTCTCCTCACGGTAGAGCTCGTCGTACGAGGGGTTGTAGATCACCTCGGTTACACCGGTGATGCCATACTTTCTCAAATCTTTCTTGGTAATCATAGTGCTTGAGTATTATAAAATTAAAACCTTTTTTTGTCAGTTTTAGATTTTCTGCCTACCTAAAAACCTTTTCGCCTTTATGAAAACGTTTTTGCCGGTTGAAAATCGTTCTATCTGTTTGCATTTGGGTCAAAAAGGATACCATTTCGTCACTTCGCCATTCGGCAGGTTGCGAAAAGACCCTATTTCGACGCTACAAAGATAGAGAAAGTTTTGAAATTGTGAAAAAAATAGATTAATAAATATGAATACAATATGTGTGTTAAAAAAGTGTATTCAAATTGCTTTTTCTGAATACACTTTATTTTTGAATACGTTAGTTAAATTCGAATTTACTTACTTGTTATCCATTCCATCTTTGTGAGGCAAGTAATGTGTTCCGTCCGCAACTCACCAACCAATTGTGATGACACGTTGCATTTCGTGAACATATACTTAAAACCGCATTTTTCTTGCACACGTTTTGACTTCTCGTTGCCATCGAAGTAACCAGCCCACATTTTCTGCATTCCCAGGACCTCAAAGGCTCGATGTTGCAACTCACGAACAGCCTCGGGTATCAGCCCCTGTCCCCAATAGGGCACGCCAATCCAGTAGCCCACCTCGCATTCATTGTCGGGTAGTCCAATATTACTTTGCCTGCCTATCATCAATCCGATGCTGCCAACAGGTTTGCATGTTTGCTTCAATACCACAGCGTAAGTCTCTACTGCGGAGAGAACTGTGCGGATTATTTCTCTGCTATTCTCAACGCTTGTATGTACTGGCCATCCTGCAGCTGGCCCCACTTGTAGGTCTTTGGCATACTTGTATAGTTCGTCAGCATCATCCTCTTGCCAAGGTCTCAGCAACAATCTTTGGGTTTGTAATTCCATATCTATTAAATTCCGATTGATGGATGTAAAGATATATAATCCGATTGTAAAAATCGATATATCAGTATTTTTAATTAATATATCGCAGGTGTAACCTAAAAAATTTTTCAGATAATATAATCGATTCTATATCAACACCTTAAGAGCCAAACGCATTATTTGCAATATTCGGCAATTCCCACTAGCTCATGAGCTAAACCATTTAACCGGACAGTTGGGAATACTGGAAATTGTCTGTTACACTTGGAGCATATTAATCAAAAATAAAGGTGCGAAATCGAAAAAATAGCAGCCGTGGCAGATTGATGTGTAGTGAAAAGAGAGAAAATTGCATAGTTTTGTGAAAAATTGGGGAATTAGTGATACTAAATTTGTCGATTATTCGTTTGTTTTACATCTTGCAACATCTAACAGCATCTAAACTAAAACCAATACGACTATGAAACGCCTATTATTGACCCTGTGTTGCGTGCTGCTTTTGGCGGCCTGCAAAGAGGAGGAAGAACCTCGTCTGTCGCGTGCCGAATTGCAGGATACCTTCTGGGAGGAGACCGAGCGCACGATTCATTACTACAGCAATTCCGGTGGATGGGACTATATTGCCTTCGTCTCGCCTGAATCGGGATGGACGGTATTGGAGATGAGACCTGACGCGGAGACGCCTTTCCCGTCGCAGGACGATTATCGTCATATGACTTTCTATTTTGGTGACAATGAGGAGTATGCCTGCTATAAGTACACCGTGGATGATTGCTTTGACGGGTGGGTTTATCAGCGCGTGAATCATTCCTACGAGAGTGAAGTAGTGGATGATATCTACTTTGGTTACTATCACGCAACCGCCACGCAGATGCAGGTCTCGATGGGAAAGAATCCCTTCCTGCCCAATCATTTCGTCTATTGTAAACCCGTGCAGATGGGGATGAGCTGGGAGGAGTTTAAGCGCCAGGCGACCCCCTGGGAAGAGGTGGAAGCGCTCCTGAAATCGGAAACTCCCGAGGAGTAAAAACGGATGGAATAACTAAAAAAAAGAGGTGACTTTCGGTCGCCTCTTTTTTATTGCTATTTCTCGTACATATACCCGACACCCTTGATCGTTTGAATATGCTCCTCGCCGATTTTTTGGCGCAATTTGCGGATATGGACATCGATCGTGCGGTCGGGCAAATTTTAAAGCAAAATTCAAAAATAAGATTAATATATCACAGGTGTAACCTAAAAAAATCAGATAGTCTAATCTATTCTATACCAATACTTTAAGGGCCAAACGCATTATTCGTAATATTTGCTAATTCTCACTGGCTCAATGAGCTAAACCATTTAACTAGGCAGTTGGGAATATTGAGAACTCTCTGTTACACTTGGAGCATATTAATTAATAAAAATCAAAAAAACAACGATGCTCAAATGAAATCAATCGCAAGCATAAAACTTCATCTTGCTTCGTTTGCGGGGTTTAAGCTCTATGATCTCGACTATGCCGCCTCGTTAAGCGACGAGGAGCGCACGCGCTACGGCCTCACGAGCGACCACATCTACCTCATTCGGAAATAAATATTGGTAATAATACAAAAGTACACTTTATGTATTATTACCAATATTGGAACTCTTTAAATCACTACCTAATCGGTCGGAGGATTATGATGTATATCGTTTTCCGCTATGGCCTCGGTAGAATACTTTTGTAGCAATTTTTCTGCATCTGTAGCTTCAAATACAACTAATTTTCGAAACTCTTGACGTGCATTCTCAACAATCAATATACCATCACGATAATAAAGCAATTTAAGATATACCCTATTTTCACTATAATAGCGTTCAGGATCCGTATAATATGACAATGTCTGATCCGCACTATTTAATTCATATCTGCAGTTTTTATAAAGAGCCGCACCGGCATATTGACCGGTTGAATCCTCGTAACAAATTCGAAGTGTTTCTTGATCTAAAAAGACCAAATGCGGGAAAAATTGGCCGCCAATCTGCGTTATTCCCTGATGCCAAACACCCATACCATCTCGTCCAAAAGAAACATAAGGATTCATTTCAAACCCCACCGATGTTATGTCCTGACGAAAAGCCTCCATATCCACTGAAAATTGTTGATTGAGCACCCAATCCACTCCGCCCTCCATCGAAAGGGCCTCCAAAATAGGCACGTCACCATACTCAGGCTGCTTTTCACAAGCAAGCAACCCGACTGCAAAAGTTACAATAATGAAAATTTTTTTCATGACAATCTCTAATTATTAAAAGATTAATATATCACAGGTGTAACCTAAAAAGTTTCAAACAGCCCAATTTATTTTTTGCGTCATTCCCTTTTCTTTTTCGTGGTCTGAAGCCGCTATTTGTTACTCAGGTAGCGGTTGAGTTGGGGCAGGGCCTCGGCATCGACCGTGCGATAGCCCACCCTCTCCAGGGTCAGCCCCTCGACATTTTGCACCCGATAAAGGCAACTTGTCACAAGAGCAACAACACTTTTGCGTATATTCGTCTCTTCCTATTCGCAGTAGCCGACCGTCTGGCCCAGAACAACAATCATCGACTCCTTCAGGCCGAGCGTCTCGACCACCTGCTGCTGATTCCAACCGCCTCGGGCGCGGCTGCCCAGCCCTGCACTTGCGCAGTAGAGATAGACATTCTGCGACACATAGCCCACATTCACATACGACACCGTATTGGCCGAGCCGGGTTTGTCGCCCGGGCCCGTCTTGTCGGTATCGGCGATGAAGAGCAGATCGAGGTAGGCATTGGCCGCCTCGCCACGCCCCGTGATGGCACGATGGTCGCCCTCGGCCACCAACTCCAGGGTGTGGTCCTTGTAGTTGTAGTAGTAGGCACCAAACTCGAAGAAGGCATAGAGCTCAATCTCCTGACGGTTCGACCCCGTCGGAGCGGTACGTCTGCCATCGGGGCGATTGACACCCAGGGCAGCCCACATCAGATTCGAGAGGTCTTGCAGCGGAATCTCCTTGTCGGTAAAACCCTTCGAGGATTTACGGTTCTTCAAGGCCTCCATCAGCCCCATTCCCTCGGTGTAGGTCGGGGTGTTGAGTTTGATGACCTTCGGGGCCTTTTGGCCCATTGCACACATCGAGCACATCAGAGCTACGACCAACACGGTCAAAGTAAGCGAAATACGTTTCATAGTTGTAAAAATTTATAACACAAAATTGATAGGTTAAAACAGATCTCGGGTGCGAATCTCATCCTGCCAATGGTGATCCTTGGGGAAGGGCTCACCACCCCACGCCTTCTGCGAGGTCCAGGGCTGCGGCGCATCGGTCCAGAAGGGGTGCGTGGCCGGCAGACCCAACGGCAGGAAGACGAGCGACGTAAGGTAGAGGCTGCCGTTATTGGTGTACCAATCGGCAATGTTGGGCTGACGCCCCGCAAAGCCGATGGTGAGGTAGCCCCCCTGGTTGAAGTTTTCACGATGGTCGAACATCCGATGCATCACCGCCGTCAGGGCGGCACGCACCTGGCCGTTGGTCAGCCCTGCGGGCAGGATTTCGTACCAGGCCATCAGCGCAAGGGGCTGCATGGCCGCCATACGATAGGGAATCGAACGCCCAAAGACGGGGAAGGTCCCCTCGGGCGAGATGAAGCGCTCCAACACGAGGCTGAACTTCTGGGCACGACGCAAGGCTCGGCGGTAGTAGTCGCCGTAGTGGATGCGGGTGCGCACCTTGGCCTCCTTCATCGCCTGCAAGGTCTCCAGATACATCGGGTGGAAGACATAACTGCTGTAATAGTCGAAGGCAAACGAAGGGCCGTCGGCATACCAGCCATCGCCCGTGTACCACTCCTCCACCTTGCGGATGGCCGAATTGATGCGGTAGGGGTCGTAGGCCGCCCCTGCCTTGGCCAGGAAGGCCTCGATGGTCGAAGAGAAGAGGAGCCAATTCGTATAGGGGGGATCGATGGTGCGAAGGCCGATAAAGCACTCGATATAACGGGCTTTGGTCTGCTCGTCAAGGGGCAGCCACAACGCCTCGTAGCCTCGCAAAAAACTCTCGGCCAGGTAGGCGGCATCGACCAGCGCCTGCCCCTCGCCCTGCCACAAGAGGCAGTCGGGGCTTTGGGGATCGACGGCGTGGGCGTAACTCTTCAAGGCCCACGCACGCAGCTGCTTACGTTTGGCACCCTCGTCGGTCGCATCGTCGGGCAACGACAACCAGGGGGCCAGACCCGCCATCAGGCGACCGAAGGCCTCCATATAGATCACCTTTTGGTTGCGCCCATCCCAGGTGGGGCTGACCTCCACCTGCATCGTGGCCTGCAAACGCCCCTCGGACATCGGTTTGAGCACCGGCTCGGCCATCCGATACAGCAGGTCGCACCAATAGGCTCGGTCGCCGCTTTTCGGGGCTTCGAGGTAGCGCACATACTCGCACGCCGCCAAGAGAAAGGCCCCCACACCGAAGTTGGCCGTCGAGTTGGCATCAACAATCTGACCCGGGATGGCCTTCTCGCCAATGGGTTGCACATAACCGATGCGGCCATCCTTTTGCAAGGCGGTCTTGGTCAGGTAGTTCCACGCCTTGCGGATGACGGGAAGATATTTCGCCTCGTCGAGGTAGCCGTTATTGACGCCCCACAGCAGGCCGTAGGTAAAGAAGGCCGTGCCGCTCGTCTCGGGTCCGGGGGCGTGGTCGGGGTCCATCATACTGCGGGTCCAATAGCCCTCGCTTTGCTGAATGGCGGCCACCGCCTCGGCCATACGCACAAATTTTGTGACAAAGAAGTCGCGATGTGCATAGTCCGAGGGCAGATCCTTCAGCACCTTGGCCAGACCTGCCAGCACCCACCCATCGCCACGAGCCCAAAAGTCCTTCTTGCCGTTGGCACTCTTGTGTTTCGGATAGACATACTTCGCATCACGGTAGTAAAGGCCCGTTTCCGCATCGTACATAATCGAGTCGGAGTAGCAGATGTACTCGTAGAGTTTGTCCAGGTAGGTGCGATTGCCCGTTACACGGTAGAGTTTGGTCATCACGGGCATCACCATATAGAGTCCGTCGGCCCACCACCAATAGTCTCGCTGCGGGGTGCTCATCTGGTACTCCATCACCTCACGGGCTCGGGCAATTTTGTGGCCCTCGGGCTGTAAATTATACAAATCGACATAGGTCTGGAAGCAGATTTGGTAGTCGCCAAAGAGGACAAAATCGTCGCTCTCGCCATAGGTCTCGTAACGCCACTCGGAGCGGTTGTTGCTCTTGGCACCCCGCCACTCGTTGTGGGCTGCCCACCGCTCGGAGTAGGCACGGTAGGCCTCGTTGCCGGTCAAAAAGTAGGCCTCCATATTGCCCGTGTGGTAGGCGGCATTGTCCCAAAACGACCACACCTCGGCCTTGTTGTGGCGCTGCCAATAGCCATTGACCCGCTCGATGATTTGGCGCACCTCCTGCGCTTCGGTCGGCTTGGCCTGCACCCCTTGAGCCATACACAGCACCACCGCCCAACAAGCAACGACTTTTACGATTTGCTTCATAACATTATTCTTTTTTTACTCTAATTCAAGCACATAGACCATTGTCGGATGGCTCTCCACCGTGCGTTCGCCATCGCCCTGATGGGTCGCCTGCACAAACAGATGCAACCGCTTTTGACCTTTCCACAACTCGGCATCGTGGCTCGGCTCCCAGGCATCGACCGCAAACGAGGTGAGGTCACGCACCTGCCAACGACCTCGGCGGATGTTTCGGGTGGTGTAGATCGAGACACGACTGCCCCGCTCTGCATCACGGAAGAGGTAGTACCCCCGCCGCCCATCGACCACCATCCGAGGGCGGGCTATGGGAATCATCTTCGTACCGCCTCCCGCCAACGAGAAGGGGGTCCGACGGTCCGAAATTTGGCGACTCTGCCACTTGCGGCCATCGTGCCACACCACCCGATATTGGGGCACCTCACACTCGGCATCCCGCCAATAGGTGGCGATGTAGGGCCGTCCTTTATCGTCGGCGCTCATACTCGTCTGGTTGATCAGTTCGCTCTGCTGCGGTATGCGGCAGGCATATTCGGCATTGGATAGACGAATCGGAAGGGTGTATTGTTCGCCGGTGGTTTTGTACCAGGTTTTGCCCCCATCCATCGAGCGGGCATAGCACAAATCGTGGTTGGTCTCCACCTTCCACGTCTCACGCCACACCCACGAGAGGTGAATCGTTCCTTGTGCATCGACATAGAGTTGCCAATAGGCGTTGCGCTCATTCTCGCCGTCAATCAAGACCGACTGCACCCGCTCCCAACGACGGGTCGAGGTTCGATAGCAATTGAGCACGAGATTGCCCCGCCCCGAGGCTCCCGAGCGGTAGGCAAACAACAAATCGCCATCCGAGAGGCGGTAAAATTCGGGATAGGTGACATCCTCCTCGTCCCTACCGACCATCTGTTCCTGCGGCCCCAACTCCAACGAGTGGGGAGCCACACTGCGGCAGTAGTTCAAGGGGTGGCCGTGATGGTCGAACGAGAGGTGGAGATACCCTGCACCATCGACCATCATACTGATGCTGTTATGCGCATCCTGCACACGACCTCGGTATTGGGTGCGGGACAAGGTCCAACGGTCGCTGTCCAACCTGCGGCACCCCACCACCATCCACCCTTCGGCATCGTAGTAGGCAATGTATTGGCGGTCGTCGGCCGTGACAATCGAGCTGTTGCGAAAGATGGTGGTATTGACCGAGGTACTGCTATACCCCTCCCCCACAGCAACCAAGCGCTGCGCCTCGGCCGACCACACGACGACACAAAACAGCAGGAGATATAGCAGGCGGAATTTCATAGGCAAGACAAATATAGGAAATTGTTGCCGAAAACGCAAAACACGGCCTCGAAAAGTGGCGTAAAAGGGTCGAAAATCGGAACAAATCGTTATCTTTGTAGGTAGATTGGAAGACTTTTCCGGAAGGCCTCTTCCACAAACCTCAACCGATTTGTTATGAAGCAATTATTGCGTTTTACAATAGGCTTTTTGGCCGTAGCGATACTGCAATGGAGAGGCGGGGATGCCCACGTCGCAGCCCAATCGCAACTCAAGATGGAGGACTACTCGCTCCGTCTATCGGAACATATGGTGACCGACATTCGCCAAGACGAGCGCGGCTTTCTCTGGTTTTCGACTTGGAACGGACTGCACCGCTTCGATGGCTACACCTTCAAGAACTACAAAACCTATCCGGGCGAGGAGTGTGTGATGACCTCGAATCGAGTCTTGATGATTCGCATCAACCAAAGCGGTAAAATTTGGTGCCTGGACTACGACCGCAACGTCTATCTGTTCGACCCCCGTGAGGAACGCTTCGAGGCACTGCGGATGGAGCCTCCCATTACCTCCGTGCGGGACATCATCTGCTGCACCGACAGCACCTCGTACCTCATTGGCGGCGACCGCATCATCTGCATCGACGAGCGCCGACTCGACCTTCAGCGCAACCAAGGCATCCAAGAGATTCGCTTCGGCGAGGAGCGGCTGGGAGGCACAAAAATCGTTACGGTCGTTGAGGCCGAAGGGGGCTCACCGTGGATTGTAACCGACCGTTCGCTTGCCACCACCACGACCTGCGTGCCGCTCCCCGAGGAGGTCGGCTCGATTGTGGCCGCCACCAGCTGTGCAGGGCGCATCTACCTAACGACCGACCGAGGGCGCATCGCCTCGTTCCTGCCTACGAAGCAGACCCTGACGTGGGAGCGACTCCCGTTCGAGGTGCAACAAATCAACTTCTTGCAGGCCTTCAACGACGAAAACATCGCCATTGGCACCGACCAAGGCGTGTTGCTCTACTCGCTCTACCGTCGTCGTTTCACCCACATCGACCCTGTACGCAGCGGTTGTGGCTCATCGAACGTGACGGACCTCTACACCGACAGCCATCGCAACCTTTGGCTCTACACCGAGCGGGAGGGCGTTGTACGCCACGACCCCGAGACGGGCGAAATGCAGTGGTTGAGAACAGCCACCGAGGATGTCCCCTCGACCTCCGTGTCGAGCACCATCCTCCTCTTCGAAGACCAGCAGGGAACCCTCTGGGTGGTGCCTCGCAATGGTGGTCTGGGGTGGTTCGACCGCACAAATAAAGAGCTCAACACCTACTACACCGACCCCGAGCGTCCCGAGACCAAATTCACCCCCATCACCTCGCTTCACTTCCGTGACCGCCAGGGGAACCTCTGGTATTCGGGTGTTTCGGGTCTGTTCCGCCTCTCCTTCTCAGCCCGCAACCTCGTGCACCGCAACCTCGACACCGACTTCGAGACCCGAGCCATTATGAGCGATATGAAGGGGCGGCTGTGGGTAGCCACCAAACGAGGCTTGATTCGCATCTACCGCCCCGACGGCTCGTTGCAGGGCTACCTGGGCAACGACGGACGCATCCACCCCTCGCTCACCCGCTTTATGGGGAACGTCTATTGTTTTTTGGAGGACCGCAACGGCTCGATCTGGATGGGTACCCGCCTCTATGGTCTGGTGCGTCTCGACCCCACGGGCGAGGAGAGCTATCGGGTAAATCGCTACCGCCACGACCCGAACGATCGCTATTCGATTAGCGACGAGAGCATCTACGACCTCTACGAAGACAGCCGACAGCGCATCTGGCTATGCACCTATGGCGGCGGCTTGAACTGCATCATCGACCCCACCCAATCTAAACTTCGCTTCCTGCACCACGGCAATGAGCTGAAGAATTGGCCCATCGAACACTGCTTCAACACCCGAAAGGTGATGGAGGTGCAGGGGGCGATATTGGTCGGCACGACCCACGGATTGGTCACCTTCGACAGCTCGTTCGACAACCCCGCCGAGATCCGATTCTACCTCAACCGTCTGCAACCCAACGACTCGTCGTGTCTGCTTTCGAACGACATCCACTCCATCTTTACCGACAGCCGTGGCGAGAGCTATGTGATGAGTTTCACGGGTGGTGTGAGCCGCATCAACTCCGAAAATTTACTCTCCGACGAGATTCGTTTCCGCAACTACAGCGTCAAAGAGGGTCTGAGTTCGGAGCTTTCCCACTCGATGATCGAGGACGAAGAGGGCTACCTGTGGATCATCTACGAAAATGCCATCGACCGCTTTGACCCCGAGCGAGGCACCTTTGAAAATTTTGGCATCAAACAACACTACTACTCCGAGGGCTACCCCACCATCCACAACGGCATACTGGTGGTCGGCACGGCCAACGGCCTGGCCTACCTACCCACCCACAACCTCCACAAGAGCGACTACGTCCCCCCGATTGCCTTCTCCTCGCTCGAGATTCAAAGCACAAACGAACGGCTCGAAATCGACCACCTGGACTGTGTGGAGTTAAATCCCAAGCAGCGAGACATACAGATCTACTTTTCCGCCCTCGACTTTGTCGATAGCCCCCACCTGCGCTACGCCTACCGTATGCGTGGATTGGAACAGGAGTGGCACCGCATCGAGGGACAAGCCCCCGTCGCCTACACCAACCTGCCGCACGGCGACTACTACCTTGAGGTGCGTTCGACCAACAGCGACGGCGTGTGGGTCGATAATCTGCGAACACTCCACATTCGGGTCAAGCCCACCTTCTGGGAGACCCCGTTGGCCATCGGACTGATCGCGTTGGCCGTCATTGCGTTGCTGTTTGGAATCATCCAGGTGCGCCTGCACATCTTCCAGCTCCGCAACCGCCTCCACATCGAGCAGCATATGGCCGACATCAAGTTGCGCTTCTTTACCGACGTGTCGCACGAGCTGCGCACACCGCTCACACTCATCGCCTCGCCCGTCGAGGAGGTGTTGCAACACGAATCGCTGACCGATAAGGCCCGCCACCACCTGCAAATCGTCTCGCAAAACACGCAACGTATGTTGCGCCTGATCAACCAGATTCTCGACTTCCGCAAAATCGAAAACGGCAAGATGAAGGTGCTGGCCGAGCAGTGCGAGTTGGTCCCCTTCTTCGAGCGTATCGGCGACAATTTCCGCCCCATCGCCCTGCGACAGCGCAACGACTACAACTACCACCTGCCCGAGGCGGGCAGCACGGGATGGATGGATCGGGACAAGGTGGAAAAAATCTGCTTCAATCTGCTCTCCAACGCCTTCAAATACACCCCCGAGGGGCGGGCCATCCTCTTTGAGGTGCGGCACGAAGCGGAGCAGCTGACGCTCGTCGTCTCGGACGAGGGCATCGGTATGGACAGCCAGGCGCAGACCAAGCTCTTCCGCCGCTTCGAGAACATCCTCCACACGACCAACTTCCCCTCGTCGGGCATCGGTCTGTCGCTTGTCAAGGAGTTGATCGATTTAATGGGCGGCCGCATCGAGGTGGAGAGTACGCAGGGGGTTGGCTCCTGCTTTACGGTGACCCTCCCCGTCGGTCGCAGCCACTACGAGGCCCTGCCCCACGCCGAGCTGATTGTGGGTGATTCCTCGGCCCCGACCTCGGTCCCGAGCGACGAGGTGACCGAGTCGCACGAAGAGCCGAACTCAGAGCTGCCGAAACTGCTGATTGTCGAGGATAACGAGGAGTTGAGCGACCTGCTGCGGGATATTCTCTCGGCCGAGTACCGCATTGTCTCGGCAGCCAACGGTGTCGAGGGTCTGGAGCAGGCGGCCAAAGAGCATCCCGACCTGATTCTGACGGACGTGATGATGCCCGAAATGGATGGCTTGGAGATGGTGCGCCATATCAAAGAGGATCGCAATCTCTGCCACCTTCCCATCGTTGTTTTGTCGGCCAAATCGTCGCTCGACGACCGCATCGAGGGGTTGGAGCAGGGCATCGACGACTACATCACCAAGCCTTTTGTGGCCTCCTACCTCAAGGTACGCATCCGCCGCCTGTTGGAGCGTTACCGCCAGCTGCGTGAACGCTTGTTGGAGCGTCTTTTGGAGGAGCGGGCCGATACCCTGCCGAAGGTAAACACCGAGCCGAGCGAGCCGCACATTGTCTCCTCGGACGAGCAACTGATCCGCTCGCTCGTGGAGCTCATCGAGCGCAACATCGACCGCAGCGAGATGACCATCGAGGACTTTGCCCGCGAACTGAATATGGCCCACTCGACCTTCTATAATAAGGTGAAATCGTTGTTCGGAGTCACCCCCGTCGAGTTTATTCGCGATATGCGCCTCAAACGGGGCTACCAGCTGCTGCAAAGTGGCGCCTACGACGTATCGACGGTGAGCTATATGGTGGGCTTCACGGATCCCCGCTACTTCTCGAAGTGCTTCAAAAAGCGTTACGGCATCTCCCCCTCCCAAATCAAGGAGTAATACAGCAGCCCGAACATCAGCACTAAACAACGCAGCCTTTCGTTGCCTCCAAAGGAGGTAAGCAAAAAATGAGGCTCGGTTTGCAAAACGTGCTTGCAACGACCGAGCCTCATTTTTTGGTTAGGTGACCATTGGCACCCGAAAGGCTGCATAATATCCACAAAAAGCCCGCCAGGCAATCGCTGCCTGGCGGGCTCCACTTAATTATTAACTAACCTATCACTAAACGTCGTTTACTCCTGACGGAAGCCATAGCCATTCGAAATCTTCGAATTGAGCACCACCTTGGCCAGGTAGGGCTTCAGGTAGATGGGAGGATTCTTGGCGGCCAAGTCGGCATCGGTGTAACCCGACAGCAGCTTGGTGGCATACGACTCGCGGTGCTTGTCCATATCGACCGCCCACGGCGTCTGTACATAACCCTCAGCCTCGAGTGCCTGAGCCTCGGCCGACCCCGGAGCAATGTACTCGAACAGACCCTTGATGGCCACGTTGGTGGCAACTACCGACGCATACGAGGGGATCAGACCACCCCAATCGTCGTGCTGACCACGCCAACCCGGGAAGAGAACCGGATCGTTCTCGTCGGGGCACTGGGTCGTCAGACGGTAGCCGTACTCGGCACGAGCATCCACCATCTTGGTCCAAACGTAAGCCGGAATCTGGTTGCCGTTGGCAAACTCGTGGTAACCCTGAGCCACTACATCGTCGATAAGCTCGGTCATATCCTTGCGCACCTGAACGGCAGCCTCGGGCAGCATACCCGTGCGAATCAGCGTCCAACGACGGTCACCCTCGCCTACGAACTCCAGCGCACGCTCCTTGATAACGGCCTTGTACAGACCACCGCACTCGGTGATGTACTTCTCGAAGTTGGGGTCGTTGTTGCCGGGGAATGCACGGTGGTGTACCTTACCCAGGTAGGTCTTGGCGGTAGCATCCTCACCCAAGGCGGCGCAAATCTCGGCCAGCATCAGGTAGGCATCCGAAATACGCATATAGCTTACGTTGATACCCGACGTACCATACGAGCTGGTATCGGGAGCGGGCAGACGGTTCCAGTCCCACTTGTTGGTACCCGGGCCGCAACCTGCACCCCAAGCCGAACGCTCGAACGACTGCATCTTCTCCTGAGCGCCACCCGTCGAACCGGTTACGCATACCGAAGCGTCACGACGCATATCGGCGTTGTCGTACCAACCATAGTAGAAGTGGGCATTGACACGGTCCTGACCGCAGGCTACGCAGGGAGCGCCGCCGTTACCACCCGACGAAGGACGACCGATGTAGGCCGGACGGTCCGAGCCGTGGAGGTACATCATCGGAATCTCGTAGATCGACTCATCGGCCAGCGTGATGTTGTCACCGGCGTGCATCTGCTGGAAGGTGTACTGGAAGGGGTTGCCGTAGGTGCGGTCGCCCACCTTCTCGCCACGGGGGTCGGTGGTGTGCATTACCACCGAGCCCGAATTGTTAGCCAGCTCTTGCAGGTACTTCTTACCAATGGCAAATACCTCACGCCAATCCGAACGACGGCCATAGATGGCACCATTCTTCTCGACCGACCAATCCTCGAACGAAAGGACATTACCCTCGCCATCGACATAGAAGTCGGCACCCAGGTCGGTGCGGCGGGTCAAATAACCACCATTGTAGAGGCACAGACGGCCAATCAGACCCTGTACATAGGTACGGTTCATCACATCGGCACGGGTCGTACCCTCGCCCGGACGGAACATATGAGGCTCGACCTCGATGAGCTTCTGGGTGTGGTAGTCGTAGATGGCATAACGCGACGTCAGACCCTCGGCCTGCTGACCGGCAACGAGCGAATGGGGCACATCACCGTACCAACGCAGCAACTCGTAGTAGCAGGTGGCACGCAGGGCAACAGCCTGGCCGTAGATGTCGGACAACGAGTTGGGCTCGTCGGTCATAATCTCGGTCTCAAAGTTATCCATCGCCTCGTAGCTCGTGATGAGCGAGTTGGCCACAGCAATCGTGTTGTAGAGCTGCTCGAATACCTCGGTACCCTCGCCCGAGTTGATGTTGTAGTTGGCCGTACCGGTGGGATAGAAGGTCTTCTCCAAGCAACCTGCCGAACCCTCGCTGTACGAATCCTGTGCATCCTCGATATCCGAACCCCAGATGGGCGTCCAGAAGAAACCTACCGAGTGCAACGAGCGGCAATTCTGCAACGTCGAATAACCGTAGTAGAGGGCGGCACGAGCCGACTCCTCGTTCTGGAATACGAAGTCGCGGTCAACGACACTCGGAGAGTTGGTCTCCAAGTAGTCCTCGCAGCCCGTCATCACAAAGAGGGCCGCAACAACCAATATACTATTGATAAATCGTTTCATATTCTGATGTTCGTTTTAGCGTTATACTCTGTTAGAACGTGATGTTGGCACCAAAGGTGAACGTGCGGGCACGAGGATAGGCACCAAAGTCCATATTCATCGTCGGGAAGATACGCAGATCGCTCATAAAGCCCGAGCGACCACTCGTATAGGCATTCACCTCGGGATCTACACCCGAATAACCCGTGATGGTGAAGAGGTTGTTGGCCGTGAAGTAAACACGCAGACGGTCGATACCGATCTTCTTAACCACCTTCTTGGGCAGCGAGTAACCCAGCGTCAGGGTCTGCAAGCGCAGGTACGAAGCATCCTCCATCCACTGCGACGAAACGATACCCGACTGGTTGTAAGGCAGGTGATACTTGGCATTGGCGTTGAGCTTATCCAACTCGGCAGGGGTCTCCACGAAATAGAGGTCGCCCGTGCTGTTCACGTCGTAAATCTTATAGGTGTCGGCATACCAATCGGGACGCTGACGACCGATACCGTCGTACTCGTTACCCGAAGCGTTGATCATGGCGTTTACGTTGTAAACCTGGCCACCGGCAGCCCACGTGAAGTTACCCGACAGGTCGAAGTTCTTCCAATTCAGGTTGAGCGAGATGCTACCCGTGTGCTTGGGCATCACATCACCCAGCGACGTGGCGTCGTCGAGGTTCACCAGACCGTCACCGTTCATATCACGATACTTCGGAGCACCCGGGAAGGCGGTCTGACCGCTGGGAATGTTGAACGGGTGGAGGTAGGTAGCCGTGATGGCCTTCGTGATGTCGGGCGTGCCGCTCTTCAATACATACTGACCATCCACATAGTTGAAGTCGGCGGTCGTATAGAAGCCCTCGTAGATGTAACCGCGAACGATGCCAATCGGCTGGTCCTGGATGAACATAAAGTCGTTGGCAGGAACCTGGGCCGACGAGCCCCAATACGACGAATAGTCATACTGCGTAGCGTTGGGCAGCTCATCCAGGTTGTTCTTGTTGTAGTTGTAGATGGCACCAATCGAGAACTTCCAATCCTTCTTATCTACCACAACGGCATTTACCGACAACTCGACACCCTTGTTCGAGGTCTGACCGAAGTTCTGGAACTGGTACGAATAACCGGTCGTGTTGTCCACCGGAACGGCCATCAGCAGATCCTTCGTCGTGTTCCAATAGATCTCCAAAGCACCATTGATGCGGCCGCCGAGGAAACCGTAGTCGATACCGATGTTACGCGAAATGGTGGTCTCCCACTTCAGGTCGTTGTTGGCCAGCAGACCGTCGGGACGGTAGAAGGCCGAGAACTCGCCGTTGATGGGCAGGCGGTTGCTACCCGAGCCGAGCGACTTCCAAGTCTCACGCCACAGGTTCGAGTTGATGTTGTCCGAACCCGACGTACCGTACGATACTCGCAGCTTCAGATTCGAGAGCCAATCCACATCCTTCAACCAAGCCTCATCCGACATACGCCAAGCCACAGCGGCTGCGGGGAAGTAACCCCAACGATTCTCGGGGGCGAACTTCGACGAACCATCGGCACGCATCGTAGCGGTCAGCAGGAAGCGATCGAAGAGCGTATAGTTGATACGACCGAAGAACGAGGTGGTGTGGTCGGGCACACCTACCGAGTTCGTAGCCGAGAACTGCTGCGTAGCGGTGTGAATCAGACCCATCGCCGTGCCAAAGTCGAAGGTATCGGGGAAGCCCGTACCCGAGAGCGACGACGACTCGGACTGATTCTCGATAATCTCGTTACCTACCAGAATCGAGAACTTGTGGTTCTTGCCGGCCTGGAAGTCGTAGTTGATGGTCGTTACCGAACGCAGACCCTCGCTCTCGCCGCGCGACAGCGTAGCCGACTTCGTACCGCTCGTGTAACCACCGTCGTAGTAACGATTCTTCGAGTTGCCGCGAGCCAGCGACA
>CALAQA010000109.1:0-9835 GCA_937889065.1 uncultured Alistipes sp. | reverse complement strand
CGACGAAAAAATCCTCACCGAGGGCAAAGTGGATTACCGCAAGCTGCGTCCCATAACCTACGACCCTATTAACCACCACTACATCGAACTTGGCGAGGTGGTCGGCAACGCCTTTGCAGACGGAAAGAAGTTGAAATAACGAACCCGTATGAGAAGCCTTTTTTTGTTCATCGCCTTGTTGCTGGTTGCGTGCGGTACGCCCCAAACCACCGACCGAATTTTGGCCGATGTGTGGCAGCGCGATCAGGTGATTCGCCACCAGATGATGGAGCTGACACGGGACGTAACGGTCGAGGGGCGCATGGAGTTGGTAGATTCGCTCCTTGCGACCAATGAGGCGGTGGATCGCATCGATGCCGAAAATATGGCCGTGGTGGATAGCCTACTCGCGGAGGGACTTCCCGAAGGGTTGTCGGCCGATTCCTACAAGACGATCTGGATCGTGATAGATCACGCATCGCAAGAGAAGCAGGAGCAATATCTGCCCCTCGTGGAGCAGATGGCCGAGGAGAAAAAGATCAGCCAAGATGAGTATGCTACGCTCTTCGACCGCGTGGCGATGAAACAAAACCGCCCGCAACGCTACGGTACGCAATCGGTGCAATTTGGCGCGCCGGAGGCAATGCAACTCTATTTGTGGCCTGTGGAGTGCCCCGCAAAGCTCGATTCGTTGCGCGTTTCGGTCGGCCTATCGCCCATAGCCGCCTACCTGGAGGTGCTGACCCAAACAACGGGCGTGGAGGCGAAATTTGATCCGCAAATAACTGTTGAAGAACTCAATGCGTTGCGTGAAGAGTAGAATCAGCGTGCGCCCTGCCCATCGGGAGGATGCCGCGACGATTGCCCGTGTGGTGGCAATGGCCATTGGCGATGAGAAGGCCCTGCAGGCTTATTGCGGGGCGAATTACATCGCCGTATTAAGCGAAATTGCCGCAACCGAGCAGACGCAGTATAGTTGGCACTATGCGCTTGTGGTCGAGGTAGATGGGGTAGTGGCAGGTGCCGTGGTGGGCTACGACGGGGCGCAACTGCAAGCGCTGCGTGAAGGTACATTTTCGGTGCTTCGTGCCCAAATCGGACGTGTACCGACGATTGCCGATGAGTGTGAGGCAGGGGAGTGCTACCTTGATTCGATCGGTGTGTTGCCTGAATTCAGGGGTTTTGGCGTAGGGCGCGCCCTGGTGGAGGCTTTCTGTCAAAAGGCCTTCTCGGAGGGGCATGAGCGCGTGGGGTTGATTGTCGATTACGACAATCCCCAAGCCGAAAAACTATACACCTCGCTCGGCTTTCGGCGTGTGACGACCAAACTTTTCTTTGGCCATCGGATGTGTCATCTGCAACGCCCAAGAACCATCCGCGAGCGGGTGCTATACGCCAAAGCGATCACGCCCTTTCAGCGAAAAGTCTATCTTGCATTGCTGGAGGTAAAACCGGGTACAACGATCTCTTACAGCGAGTTGGCGCGCCGCATCGGATGCCGTAGCGCGCAGGCCGTGGGGCAGGCGCTCAAGCGCAACCCCTTTGCACCCGAGGTGCCGTGTCATCGGGTCATCGCAGCCGATGGATCGCCGGGCGGATATCAGGGGCGACGCGATGGCGAGCAACTTGCACGCAAACTCCGTCTCCTCGCCGAGGAAAATATTTCGGAGAATCGGGAGGATAAATCGCCGAATTTGCTATCTTTGTAGCCAACGAATCTACAACCTGCGAAATTATGGTAATTCAGTCGATCCTCGAAAACGACCTTTACAAGTTTTCGATGTCCCACTACTACCAGGTCCATTATCCCAATGCCTGGGGTACCTTTACCTTCCACGACCGCAACAATACCCGCTATACGCCCGAGTTTGTTGAACGGCTCAACGACGAGTTGGCCTCGCTGGCGACCCTTTCGTTGCAGCCCGAGGAGTTGGCGTGGGCCGTGAAGACCATCCACTACATTCCGCAATGCTTTTGGGAGTGGTTGTGTTATTTTCGTTTCGAGCCGGAGAAAATCCGTGTGTGGCTCGACGAGGAGAGCCACCTGCATATCGAGGTCTCGGATGCCCTCTACAAAGTCACCTTCTATGAAATTCCGATTCTGGCCATCGTCTCCGAACTCTACCACTGCTCGATGGGCGACGGCTACCAAACCTACGAGGAGTTGGCCCGTGTGATGACACCCCGCCTGGCAGAGAAGGCTGCCATTGCCTCTGCTCACAACCTCTACTTTGCCGATTTTGGAATGCGCCGCCGCTTCAGCACCCTCTCCGAACGGGTGGTTATCGACTATATGAAGGCCCATTGTCCTACCTTTACGGGCACCTCGACCGTCTCGATGGCTATGGCGTACGACCTGAAACCTATCGGCACGATGGCCCACGAATGCTTTATGTTCCAGGCCGCCGTCCATACCCCCAAAGAGGCCAACTACGAGGTAATGGAGCGTTGGGTCGAGGTCTATGACGGCAATCTGGGCACGGTGCTGACCGATACCTACACGGTCGATGCCTTCCTGAGAAATTTCTCGATGAAACTGGCCAAACTCTACGACGGTGTGCGGCACGACAGCGGCGATCCGAAGGAGTTTGGCGACCGCATCATCGAAAAGTACCGCTCTTATGGCATTGACCCGATGAGCAAGACCATTGTCTTCTCGGATGGCCTTGATTTTCCGACGGCTGCCGCCATCAAGGAGTATTTTGCGGGGCGCATCAAGGTGACCTTCGGCATCGGTACCAACCTCACGTGCGACATCCCCGGAGTGCGCCCGATGAACATTGTGATGAAGCTCAAAGAGTGCCGCATCAACCCGCGCCAACCCATCTACGGATGTGTGAAGTTGGGCGATGTGCCGGGCAAGGCTATCGGCACCCGAGCCGATATTGAGAACTACAAATACCAACTTGGCATCAGTGAGTAGAAAAAATGATGGATAGAAACGAAAAATGTTTGGCCATTACGGATGCCGATTTTCCGAGGGCGGCTGCGGCCTATGCGTGGGTCGATGCCGGAGGCGAATTGGTGGTCGAATACCGAAGAGAGAACGTGCGCAGTGGCCTTGAAGAGACGGTGCGCCGGGCGGTGGTCGATGCTGAAGAGATTGTTAAGATGGCGGCCTATTATCGGGTAAAAGTCAATGAGTTGCCTGCGATGTTGGATGAGGCGTGCGGCGTGGGTTATGCAACCACTTTATCCGAGGTGGAACGAGCCTTTGGCGATGCGTTGGAGGCGGTTTTGGAGTCGGGTGCAAACTATAAATTTAAGTAGAAAACAATGCGAAGAGTATTTGTAACAGGCGGCGGCCACGGTATCGGCCGTGCCATTGTCGAAGCCTTTGTTAAGGCGGGCGATCAAGTTGCCTTTTGTGATATCGACGCCGAGCGTGGTGTGGAGGTGGCGGCGGCCACTTCGGCCCATTTCTTTTTGGTCGATGTGAGCGATAAAGAGGCGTTGCAGCGGATGATGGCGATGCTGTTTGCCGAATGGGGCGATGTGGATGTGGTGGTCAATAATGTGGGTATCGGCGGCTTTGAGCCGATTACTTCAACCACTGTCGAGCATTTCGAGCAGGTGCTCAACACCAACCTGCGTCCCGCCTTCATCACGGCCCACATGTGGGCGAAACATCGTGAGAAACACCCCGCCGAGAAACCCTATGGCCGCATCATAAACCTCTGTTCGACACGCTATTTGCAGAGCGAGCCCCACTCGGAGGCCTACGCCGCATCGAAGGGCGGAATCTGGTCGATGACCCACGCCTTGGCCGCTTCGTTGGCCCCCTTCCACATTACGGTGAACTGCATCGCACCGGGCTGGATCAGCGTGCAGGAGGACGAGGTGTTGCGTCCCGAAGATCACCAATTTCACCTCTCGGGACGTGTGGGTCGTGCCGAAGATATTGCCCGCACCTGCCTCTTCTTGTGTGACGAGAAGAGTGATTTTATTAACGGCCAATGTATTACGGTCGATGGGGGAGTGACCAAGAAGATGATCTATCCCGAATAGGACCATTTTTATCCACCAAACAGGGGCTGCCGACACACGATGTTGGCAGCCTTTTTTGTGTTCGATTGTCGATTTTTGACAGAAAATTGGTTGATTTTGACACCCTCGTCGATAATTCCCCTTTTGAACAAAATAAAAGCGTCGAATGTTGCGTTTTGGGATTGTTCGACCGCTTT
Organism: uncultured Alistipes sp.; assembly: GCA_937889065.1. GTDB lineage: Bacteria > Bacteroidota > Bacteroidia > Bacteroidales > Rikenellaceae > Alistipes. The sequence goes on along the minus strand of CALAQA010000109.1, from coordinate 5,672 downwards.
TATATAATAAGTATCGGTTGGATTGTACAATTTCGGAACTAATGTTTTCAAATATTCCTAAATTGTATTTCCAAATTTGGAGTTTGTAAATTTTTGATTTTCCTTTGTACACTCCTAAATTTGGAGCAATGTGTAAGGTTAGTGAAATAATAATTTTTTAGTAGATATGAAAAGAGTGACGCTTATGATGACGTTGTTGGCACTCGTATGTGTCGGCACGTCGCCTGTCGTGGCACAGCAGCAGGGCATTGAGCCCCGCACGGTGGCTGCCCAGAACGGCCCCCTGATGCTTACGCTCGACCAGGCACTCAGCATCGCCCTCGAGGAGAACCCGACGGTGCGCATCGCTGATCAGACCATTGAGGTAAAGAAGTATGCCAAGCGTGGTACCTATGCCGCCTTGTGGCCCGAGATTTCGGCATCGGCAACCTACCAGCGCTATGTGAAGAAGCAGACGTTCCACATCTATGACCAGACCATGGAGGTGGGTACGACCAACAACGCTTCGGTGGGTATTCAGGCTGCCATGCCGCTGGTGAATGTCCAGCTGTGGAAGTCGCTCAAGCTGTCGGCTATGGATGTGGAGCTGGCCGTAGAGCAGGCTCGTTCGTCGCGCATCGATATGGTGGAGCAGGTTTCGAAGACCTTTTACCAGGTGCTGATGGCCAAGGATGCCTACAATGTTTATAAGCGTGTCTATGACAATGCGGTCGAGAACCACAAGATTGTCGAGAAGAAGTACAACGTGGGCGCCGTTTCGGAGTACGATTTCATCCGCTCGCAGGTGACCGTGTCGAATGCCGAGCCGAATGTGCTCAACGCCGAGAACTCGATTGTGTTGGCCCTATGGCAACTAAAGGCCCTGCTGGGTATGGACCTCGCGCTCGACATCGACTGCGCAGGTTCGTTGGCCGATTACGAGTCGGTAATGACCGAGATTTACAAGGCCAACAAGGATTTGACGAACAACTCGACCCTGCGTCAGTTGGATATTCAGGAGCGTATGCTCAACCAGACCCTCAAGGTGCAGCGTGCAGCCAACCTCCCTTCGCTGGCACTGACGGCCAACTACACCTACACGGCCATGGATGAGACCCTCAAGATTCAGCACTACCGTTGGAATCCCTATTCGGTGATTGGTTTGAGCCTCAATGTCCCCATCTTCGCCGGTGGCAAGCGTCGTGCCGACATCAACCAGGCCAAGCTCAACCTGAACAATCTGGAGCTGCAGCGTGAGAATGTCGAGCGTCAGCTGATGACCGCCCTGATGCAGTACGAGAGCAATATGCAGACCAACCTGAAGGAGTACTACGCCTCGTCGCAGAATATCTCGCAGGCCAAGCGTGGTTACGATATTGCCGTGAAGCGCTACGAGATCGGTGGCGGTACGCTGGTCGATGTTGATAACTCGCAGTTGGCCTATACGCAGGCCGAGCTGAGCCGTTCGACGGCCATCTTTAACTACCTGGTTAATCGGGTATCGATTGATAAAATTCTCGGCGACAATGCCTTTGCCGAGTACACGGAGCAGAAATAATAATAACAAAGCAAGGATATGAAGATGATGAACATTTGGCGAATGCTGCTCGTGGGCGGCGTTTGTGTGGCAAGCGTGGCTTGCGGCTCGTCGAAGAGCGAGCAGACTGCCGAGGAGGTAGTTGTAGAGGTGGTGAAGCCCCGTGTGACGACGGAGGTGGTACACATCGTAGATGTAGAGATGACGAGTAACTTCACGGGTAACGTCGAGGGTTATGCCGTCAATAACATCACCCCGCAGCAGCCGATGCGTATCAAGCGTCTGCTGGTGGATGTGGGTGACCGTGTGTTTGCAGGTCGCAAGGTGGCTGAGATGGACAACTCGGCCGTAGCCCAGGCCAAGGCTCAGTACGAAAACAACAAGGCTGCTTTCGAGCGTTCGGATGAGTTGTATAAGTTCGGTGGTGAGTCGAAGGCCAACTGGGAGGCTGTGAAGACCGCCTACGAGGTGTCGAAGCTCGCTTACGAGAACCTGGTTGAGAATACGACCCTCGTCAGCCCCATTTCGGGTGTGGTGACGGCTCGCAACTACGACAATGGCGATATGGTTGCCGGTCAGCCTATCTTCGTGGTGCAGAAGATCAACCCCGTGAAGATTATGATCAGTGTTTCAGAGAGCCTCTTTACCTACGTGAAGAAGGGTATGGCCGTGAACGTGGAGTTGGATGCCCTGCCCGAGCGTACGTTCAAGGGTACGGTGTCGCGCATCAACCCCTCGATCGACGCTGCCACCCGCACCTTCGAGGTCGAGGTGACCGTTCAGAATGCCAAGGAGGAGCTCAAGCCCGGTATGTATGCTCGTGTGGAGATGAACTATGGCAAGCGTAAGAATGTGGTTGTTCCCGATCGTGCCGTAGTGAAGATGCTCGGCTCGGGTGACCGTTTCATCTATGTAGTGAAGGAGGACGGTACGGTAGCCTACACGAAGGTGGAGCTGGGTAGCCGTATGGAGGAGAGATATGAGATTTTGAGCGGCATCAACGATGGCGACGAGGTGGTTGTCACCGGTCAGATTGCCCTCAAGGATGGTATCGCCGTAGAGCGTGTAGCCGAGTAGGTTAGATGCCCCGATCTCGATTGAATTGTTAAGTAACAAACGAAACAACGATGAACATTTATAAAACATCGGTCAATAACCCGATTACAACCATCATCCTCTTTGCAACGATTGCAATTATGGGTGTGGTTTCGTTCACACGACTCGGTATTGACCTTTTCCCCGACATCGAGAGTAATGCGATGTTGGTGATGACGACCTACCCGGGTGCGTCGGCCGAGGATATCGAGACCAACGTAACCCGTCCGATCGAGAACGTGCTCAACGGTGTGGACCACCTGAAGCATATGACCTCGACCTCGAAGGAGAATATCTCGGTGGTAGCCCTCGAGTTCCAATACGGCTACGATATTGACATCTTGGTCAATGACGTGCGCGATAAATTGGATATGCTATCCACGCTCCCCGATGGCGTAAGTCAGCCCATTATCTTCAAGTTTACGGCGGATATGATCCCCGTCTTGATGGTGGGTGTGACGGCCGAGGAGAGTATGAGCGGTCTGTATAAGATCCTCGACGACCAGGTGGCAACCCCCCTGGCTCGTGTAAGCGGTGTGGGTACGGTGTCGATTGCCGGTATTCCGCAACGTGAGATTCAGGTCTATTGCGACCCGAACAAACTGGAGGCTTACGGCCTCTCGATTGAGGCTATCTCGGCGGCTATTGCCTCGGCCAACCGCAACACCCCCGCAGGTTCGTTCGACCTGGGCTCGAATGCCTATTCGTTGCGTGTGGACCACGAGTTCGAGGATCCGAACGAGATGCTGTCGTTGGTGGTAGGTTATCGCAACGGTACCCCCATTCTGCTGAGCGATGTAGCAAAGGTGCAGGATGCCGTGCAGGAGCGTATTCAGGATACCTACAACAACGGCGAGAAGGGTGGTATGATTATCGTTCAGAAGAAGTCGGGTGCCAACGCCGTAGAGATTTCGGCCGCTGTGAAGGAGCACCTGGCCGAGATTCAGAAGACGCTGCCGGCCGACGTGAAGATGTTTACCATTGTCGATACGTCGGACAACATCATTTCGACCGTAAACTCGCTGCGTGACACCATTATCACGACGCTCTTGCTGGTAATGATTGTGGTGTTCATCTTCCTGGGTCGCTGGCGTGCAACGATTATCGTGGTGCTCACGATTCCTATCTCGCTGCTCTCGGCCGTGATCTACATTTTGGCTACGGGTGAGACCCTTAACATCATTACGATGTCGTCGCTTTCGATTGCCATCGGTATGGTGGTGGATAATGCCATTGTGGTGTTGGAGAACATTACGACCCACATCGACCGTGGTGCCCGTCCCAAGCAGGCGGCCATCTTTGCCACCAAGGAGGTGGGTATCTCGGTAATTGGTGGTACGCTGACCACGATTGCCGTGTTCCTGCCGCTGACGATGGTGACGGGTATGGCCGGTATCCTTTTCAACTCGATGGGTTGGATGGTGACCATTACGCTGACCGTCTCGACCATTGCCGCTATCACCTTTACGCCGGTGTTGTGCTCGCTGATGATGAAGCGTAACCCCAAGAAGGCGTGGTTCCAGGGCAAGATTGATGCCGTGATGGAGCACTTCAACAACTTCTATGGCGGTGTGCTGGCTTGGTGTGTGACGCACCGCAAGACCGTGCTTATCGGCTCGCTGGTGCTCTTCGTGGGCGTGATTGGTCTCTTGGCCCCGATGATGAAGTCGGAGTTCTTCCCCGTACAGGATAGTGCCCGTATCAGCGCCGAGATTAAGCTCCCCGCAGGTACCCGTCAGGAGATTACCCGTGACTTGGCTTTGGAGCTTACCGAGCGCATCAAGGCCGCCTATCCGAACGAGATTACGATGGTCAATGTGCGTGAGGGTCAGGCCGATACCGACAACGTCTTTGCCTCGTTGCAGGATAACGGTACGCACCTTATTTCGATGAACATCTCGCTTGTGAAGAAGACCGAGCGTGATTTGGCATTGACCGAGATTGGTGACGGTATCCGTAAGATTTTGGATGAGTACTCTATCATTCGTAAGTACACCGTAACCGAAGGTGGCGGTGGCGGAATGGGAGGTGCATCCACTGTCGATATTGAGATTTATGGATATGATTTCGAGACTACCGACCGTGTGGCAAAAGAAATTCAGGCAAAGTTGCTTCAGGGCAGCGAATTCTCGCAGGTCCTTTTGAGCCGTGATGAATATACTCCTGAGTATCAGGTGGATTTCGACCGCGAAAAGCTTGCACTGAACGGATTGAATACAACTACTGCCGCATCGTTCTTCAGTTCTGCGATGAATGGTTCGACTCAGTCCTTCTACCGTGAAGACGGAGATGAATATGATATCAGGGTACGTTATGCTCCCGAGTTCAGAACTTCCATTGAAGACATCGAGAACATTACCGTATACAATAACATGGGTAAGGGTGTGAAGATCAAGGATCTTGGTACTGTAGTAGAGACTCTGACACCTCCATCTATCCAGAGAAAGAACCGTGAGCGTCTTATTACCGTTTCAGGAGTAGTAGCAAATGGTGTCGCACTTTCTGATGCGGTTCTTGCTACAGATGCAGTTCTTTCAGAGATAGACATACCTTCGGAACTCTCTGTGGAAATCGGTGGTTCGTATGAGGACCAGCAGGATATGTTCGGTGACCTTATCATGCTTCTTGTGATGATCATCATTCTCGTATATATAGTGATGGCATCTCAGTTTGAGTCATTCATGAGTCCGTTCGTCATCATGTTCTCGATTCCATTTGCATTCGTGGGCGTATTTATGGGCCTTTGGGTGACAGGTACTCCGCTTGGAACCATGGGTATGATCGGTATCCTTATCCTTATGGGTATTGTGGTGAAGAACGGTATCGTACTCATCGATTACACGATCCTTATGCGTGAAAGAGGCTACAGTGTTGCTCAGGCAAGCGTGATTGCGGCTAACTCACGTCTGCGTCCGATTCTTATGACAACCCTTACTACCGTGCTCGGTATGATTCCTATGGCTATCGGTCAGGGTGAGGGATCGGAGATGTGGCGTTCGCTCGGTATGGTTGTGGCATGGGGTCTTTCAATCTCTACTCTTGTAACTCTTGTGATCATTCC
>CALAQA010000108.1:0-9821 GCA_937889065.1 uncultured Alistipes sp. | reverse complement strand
AGAACCGACGCAGCGGAGCGAAGGCAGAGGTCGCTTGCGAACTATGCTGAGCCGCTAGGAGGAAAAGCCTGCAAAGCAGGGTTAATTCAAAATTCAAAATGATATAAAATATATGATTAAGGCATATAGCAATTACGAAGTATGGTTCGTCACGGGCGCCCAGCTGCTCTACGGTGGCGACGCTGTGGTGGCAGTAGATGGTCACTCGACCCAGATGGTAGAGGGTATGAACGCCTCGGGCCTGCTGCCCGTAAAGGTGGTATATAAAGGTACGGCCAACTCGTCGAAGGAGGTCAAGGAGATTATGAAGGCCGCCGAGGGCGACGACAAGTGTATCGGCGTCATCACCTGGATGCACACCTTCTCGCCCGCCAAGATGTGGATTCACGGTCTGCAGGAGCTGCGCAAGCCGCTGCTGCACTTCCATACGCAGTTCAACAAGGAGATTCCTTGGAACGAGATCGATATGGACTTTATGAACCTGAACCAGAGCGCCCACGGTGACCGCGAGTTCGGCCACATCACGGCCCGCCTGAAGCAGCCCCGCAAGGTGGTTGTAGGCCACTGGCAGGACCCCAAGGCGTTGGAGAAGATCGCCATCTGGCAGCGTGTAGCCGCTGCGTGGGCCGATGCTCAGGATATGCTCATCCTGCGCTTTGGCGACCAGATGAACAACGTAGCCGTAACCGACGGCGACAAGGTAGAGGCGGAGATTAAGCTCGGTTTCCACGTCGATTACTGCCCCGTAGCCGAGCTGATGACCTACTTCGACAAAATCACGGACGAGGAGGTGGATGCACTGGTGAAGGAGTACTTCACGCTCTACGACCACGCCGCCGAGTTGGAGGACAAGACCTCGGAGGGCTACATCAAGGTATGGAACGCCGCCAAGGCCGAGCTGACGATCAAGGCCTGTCTGGTGGATAAGGGTGCCAAGGGTTTCACGACCAACTTCGATGACCTGGGCCACTTCGACCAGATTCCGGGCCTCGCTTCGCAGCGTCTGATGGCCGAAGGTTACGGTTTCGGTGGCGAGGGTGACTGGAAGTCGGCCGCTATGCTGCGCACCGTATGGTTTATGACGCAGGGGATGGAGAAGGGTTGCTCGTTCCTGGAGGACTACACGCTCAACTTCGACGGCGAAGAGAGCACCATCCTGCAAGCTCACATGTTGGAGATCAGCCCGCTGATTGCCGCCCAGAAGCCCCGTCTGGAGGTACACTTCCTCGGCATCGGTATCCGCAAGACCCCCACGGCACGCCTCGTGTTCACCTCGAAGACGGGCAAGGGTGTAGCCGCTACGGTGGTAGATATGGGTGGTCGTTTCCGCCTGATTGTCAATGATGTGGAGTGCACCGAGCCCCAGCCGCTGCCCAAGCTGCCCGTGGCCTCGGCCCTCTGGAAGCCGATGCCCAACTTCGAGATTGGCGCCGGTGCCTGGATTCTGGCCGGTGGTACGCACCACTCGTGCTTCTCGTACGACCTGACGGCCGAGTACTGGGAGGATTACGCCGAGATTGCCGGCATCGAGATGGTACACATCAACGCCCAGACGACCATTTCGGAGCTCAAGAAGGAGCTGCGTATGAACGACGTATATTACCTGTTGAACAGCAAATAATCGACCCCTATGACCAAATATGTAATCGGACTGGACTACGGTAGCGACTCGGCTCGTGCCGTATTGGTCAATGCCTCGACGGGCGAGACGCTCGCTACGGCCGTACGCTACTACCCCCGCTGGAAGGAGGGCAAGTATTGCAACCCCGCCATCAACCAATATCGTCAGCACCCGAAGGATTATATCGAGGTGTTGGAGGCTACGGTGCGTGAGGTGCTGGGTGCTGTTTCGAGCGAGGTGGCTCAGAATGTGGTCGGCATCGCCTTCGATACGACCGGTTCGACCCCCTGCTTCATCGATGAGGAGGGTACGCCGCTGGCCCTGAAGGAGGGCTTCGAGGAGAATCCCAACGCTATGTTTGTGCTGTGGAAGGACCACACGGCCGTGAAGGAGGCCGACGAGATCAACGCACTGTGCCGCCGCTGGGAGATCGACTACTCGGCTTACGAGGGTGGCATCTACTCATCGGAGTGGCTGTGGGCCAAGGCTTTGCACGTACTGCGCGAGGATGAGAAGGTGCGCAAGGCGGCCTACTCGATTGTTGAGCACTGCGAGTGGATGCCCGCCATCCTGACGGGTACGACCAAACCGCAGGAGATCGTGCGCAGCCGTTGCGCCCAGGGCCACAAGGCTATGTGGCACGCCAAGTGGGGCGGTCTGCCGTCGGAGGAGTTCCTCACGACACTCGATCCGCTGCTTGCGGGGCTGCGTGACCGCCTCTTCACCGAGACCGAGACGGCCGAGAAGGTCGTAGGTCATCTGACCGAAGAGTGGGCCAAGCGTCTGGGCCTTTCGACCGACGTCGTGGTGGCCGGTGGCGCTTTCGACTGCCATATGGGTGCCGTAGGCGCCGGTATCAAGGCCGATTCGTGGGTGCGCATCATCGGCACCTCGACCTGCGACATCGTGGTGGCCAAGCCCGAGTCGGTGGGCAACAAGCTCATTCCGGGCATCTGCGGTCAGGTGGACGGCTCGGTCGTACCGGGTCTTGTGGGTTTCGAGGCCGGTCAGTCGGCCTTTGGTGACATCTACGCCTGGTTCCGCCGTGTGCTGGAGTTCCCGCTGAAGGCTATCCTGGGCGAGAAGCTTACGATCGAGGAGCTGGATAAGGCGTGCGATCAGATTCTGCCCGCCCTGACGGCCGAGGCCGAGAAGATTTCGATTGGCGAGAGCGGTGTGATTGCCGTCGATTGGATGAACGGTCGCCGCACGCCCGATGCCGACCAGACGCTGAAGGGTGCCATTGCAGGCATCACGCTCGGCACGACGGCACCGATGATCTTCCGTGCACTGGTTGAGGCTACCGCCTTTGGCTCGAAGGCCATTATGGAGCGTATGAAGAACGAGGGCATCCGCATCAACGGTTGCATCGGCATTGGCGGCATCGCCTTGAAGTCGCCCTTCGTGATGCAGGTGATGAGCGATGTGCTGGGTGTGCCCATCTCGGTTTGCAAGAGCGACCAGGCCTGCGCCCTGGGTGCCTCGATCTTTGCCGCCGTGGCTGCGGGGCTCTACCCCACCATCGAGGAGGCCCAGGAGGCGATGGCCTCGGGTTGCGCCAAGGAGTACAAGCCCAACGCCGAGAACCACGCCAAGTACGAGGAGCTCTACAAGGAGTACCAAAAGCTGGGTGCCTACTGCGAGAGCAAGTAACCGTCCCGCCACTTAAACCAAAAACTCCCCGCCTCAACAGGAGCGGGGAGTTTTTTTGTGCTGTAAAAGGAAAGCCCTCCCACTTTGCATATACGACAAGTAACAACAAACGAACGAAGCATTGTAGGTCAAAGCCCCCTTTACAGAAAGGGGGTTTGGGGGATAGGTAACACACAAGTGGTGGGCATCGGCCACCACCACTACATTAAGGGATAAAAGGAAAGCCCTCCCAAATAGGGAAGGCTTTGCACATACGACAAGTAGCAACAAAACTACTACTTACCCATATATCCCTTAATGTAGTGGTGGTGGCTACCCCAGCGCTCGAAGGCGGCACGGTCGAGCTCCTCACGGGCCGACGGGTGGGCAATCGAGATCAAGAGGCGGGCACGCTCCTGCATCGTCTTACCGTACAGATCCACAGCACCATACTCGGTGACAAACCAGTGAATGTGGTTACGGGTCGTTACGACACCTGCACCATCCAACAGCGTGGGGCAGATCTTCGAGACACCCTTGTTGGTAATCGAAGGCATTGCGATGATGGCCTTACCGCCCTTCGAGAGCGATGCACCATAGACGAAGTCCACCTGGCCACCTACGCCCGACCAGAACTTCGTACCGAGCGAGTCGGCGCAAACCTGACCCGTCAGATCGACCTGCAAGGCCGAGTTGATGGCCGTCACACGGTCGTTCTTGGCAATCACATAGGGGTCGTTCGTGTAACCCACGTCCATCATCAGCACGCCCGGGTTATCATCGATGAAGTCATACACCTTCTGCGAACCCATCAGGAAGGTCGAAACCATCTTACCCTGGTCGATATTCTTGGCCTCACCGTTGATGACGCCCTTCTCTACGAGCGGCAGCACGCCGTCGGCAAACATCTCAGTGTGGATACCCAGGTTCTTATGGTTGCCCAGCTGGGCCAATACGGCGTTGGGAATGGCACCGATACCCATCTGCAGCGTAGCACCATCCTCAATCAGGGCGGCACAGTGCTGACCAATGGCGGTCTCCACCTCGTTGGGAGCCGTGAAGTGGGCCTCGATAAGCGGCGTATCGTCCTCGCACCAGATGTCGATCTTCTGCATCGGAATCATCGCCTGACCAAAGGCACGGGGTACATTCTTGTTCACTACGGCAATCACATAGTCGGCGCACTCCACAGCGGCCAGCGTAGCATCGACCGACGTACCGAGCGATACATAGCCGTGCTTGTCGGGGGGCGTTACCTGAATCATAGCCACATTGCAGGGAACGGCACCGCAACGATACAGACGCTGCGTCTCGCTCAGGAAGATGGGAATGTAATCGGCATAGCCCGACTGGGTTACCTTGCGCACGTTGCCACCCACGAAGAACGAATCCAACTGGAAGACGCCCTCGAACTTCGGATCGGCATAGGGAGCCGGACCCTCGGTGTGGAGGTGGTGGATGTGTACGTTTTTCAGCTCGCCACGCTCACCACGAGCGCACATCGCCTGAATCAGACACTGAGGAGCCGATGCTACGGAGCTCAAGTGTACGTGGTCGCCCGACTTAATGACCTTTACGGCCTCCTCGGGCGTAGTAAAATGAATAGGTGTCAGCATTTTGACTCTAAGTTTTTATGATGGTTAAATTTTACTTGCGTTTTACCTCTACCTGCTCGTAGCCCTCGATGATGTCGCCCACCTTGATGTCGTTGAACGACTCGATGTTCAGACCGCAGTCCATACCGCTCGTTACCTCCTTCACATCGTCCTTGAAGCGCTTGAGCGAGCCGAGCTTACCGGTGTAGATCACAATACCGTCGCGGATGACACGAATCGGGGTGTTGCGACCAATCTTACCCTCGCGGACAATACCACCTGCAATGGTACCCACCTTCGAGATCTTGAAGGTCTCCAGCACCTCAACCGAGGCAACAATCTCCTCCTTCATCACCGGCTCCAACATACCCTCGATGGCATCCTTGATGTCGTTGATGGCATCGTAGATGATAGAGTAGAGACGAATCTCGATCTCCTCCTTCTCGGCCAGCTTACGTGCCGAAGCCGAGGGACGCACCTGGAAGCCCACGATGATGGCATTCGAAGCGGCAGCCAACAGCACATCCGACTCCGAAATCTGACCTACGGCGGCGTGGATTACGTTCACCTGAACGGTCTCCTTCGAGAGCTTGATGAGCGAGCCCGACATAGCCTCCACCGAGCCGTCCACGTCACCCTTGACGATGATGTTCAGCTCCTTGAACGAGCCGATGGCGATGCGGCGACCAATCTCGTCGAGCGTGACGTGCTTCTGGGTCATAATGCCCTGCATACGCTGCAACTGCTCACGCTTGTTGGCAATCTCACGGGCCGAGCGGTCGTCCTCCATCACGTTGAACGAATCACCTGCCTGGGGAGCACCATTCAGACCCAGCACCTGTACGGGGGTCGAGGGACCTGCCTCCTGCACCTTCTTACCGTTCTCGTTGAACATAGCCTTCACACGGCCCGTAAAGGTACCCGACAGAATCACATCGCCCACACGCAGCGTACCGCTCTGCACCAGAATCGTCGAAACGTAACCGCGACCCTTGTCCAACGTCGATTCGATTACCGAACCCGTAGCACGCTTGTCGGGGTTGGCCTTCAGCTCCAACATCTCGGCCTCGAGAAGCACCTTCTCCAAGAGTTTGTCAAGGTTGAGTCCCTTCTTGGCCGAAATCTCCTGGTCCTGGTACTTACCGCCCCACGACTCGACCAGATAGTTCATCGCCGACAACTGCTCCTTGATATGCTCGGGGTTGGCCTGCGGTTTATCGATCTTGTTGATGGCAAAGACCATCGGTACACCTGCCGCCTGGGCGTGGTTGATGGCCTCAATGGTCTGGGGCATCACGCTGTCGTCGGCAGCCACGATGATGATGGCCACGTCCGTAATCTTGGCACCACGAGCACGCATAGCGGTAAAGGCCTCGTGACCCGGGGTATCGAGGAAGGTAATCTTCTGACCATTCAGCTCGACACTGTAGGCACCGATGTGCTGGGTGATACCACCTGCCTCACCGGCAATCACGTTGGTCTTACGGATGTTATCCAGCAGCGAGGTCTTACCGTGATCGACGTGACCCATCACCGTAACGATGGGGGGACGCGGTACGAGGTTCTCCTCATTATCCTCCTCCTCGGCAATGGCCTCCTGAATCTCCACCGAGACAAACTCGGTCTTGAAGCCGAACTCCTCGGCCACTACGACCAAAGCCTCGGCGTCGAGACGCTGGTTGATCGAAACCATCAGACCGAGGTTCATACAAGCCATAATGACCTCCGTCGGGGGCACGTTCATCATCGTGGCCAACTCGCTGACGGTCACAAACTCGGTCACCTTCAGGGTCTGACGCTCTGCTGCCTCGCGCTCGAACTCCTCGTTCATTCGCTCGGCGATAATCTCACGCTTCTCCTTGCGGTATTTTGCACCCTTGGTCTTGGCGCCCTTCGACGTCAGACGGGCCAACGTATCCTTAATCTGCTTCGATACCTCCTCGTCCGAAACCTCGGGACGAACTACAGGCTTCGGCTGGGCCTTCTGGGCCTTCTGCTTGCTGCGACGACCCTCACCGGGCTTGGGCTGCTGCTGACCACGCTGGCCCTGCTGACCCTGACCCTGCTGCGGCTTGCCGCCACGCTGGTCTTTGCCCTGACCGCCCTGGCCACCCTGACCCTGGCTCTTCTGGGCCTTCGTCACGTCCACCTTCTCTTTCTGCAGACGCTTGCGCTTATGCTTGCCACCCGGCACAAAACCCGAAACATCCATCGTACCGAGCACCTGCGGGCCGGTCAAGGTCACCGTCTCGGGACGGAACACACCACCCTGCGGCTTCGGCTCGGCCTTCGGTTCCTCCACCACGGGGGCCTCCACTACCGGCTTCGGCTCCTCCTTGGGGCTCTCCACAACGGGCTGCGGAGCAGGCTTCACCTCCTCCTTGACCTCGGGTTTCGGCTCCTCCTTCGGGGCCTCAACCACCGGCTCGGGCTTCGCCTCCTCGACGGGGGCGGGCGTCGGCTCCTCCTTTACCTCGGGCTTCTCCTCGATGGGCTTGCCCGTCGTGAGGTCGATTTTACCCAATACACGCACCTGCTGCACCTCCTCCTTGACGGAGATGACACTCGACTTGATGATCAGCTCACGCTCCTCCTTGGGCTTCTCGCCGTCGATGGATACCGTGCCCTGCTTCTGTGCGATGCGCTCGCGCACCGAATCACGTGCGCCCGTAGCGCTGCGATTCGCCCCGAACTCCTTCTCGAGCACCGCATAGGTGTCGGGCGTAAGGAGTGAACTCGGACCGTCGCATTTGATGCCCTTCTTCTGCAAGAAATCCATGATGGTCGAAATGCCCACGTTGAACTCCTTGGCAGCCTGAATGAGCCTTAATCTTCTTTCATTCGCCATATATAGTCTCCTTATTTTTTCGTTACTCCTCAAACTCGGCCTTCAGAATCTCAACAATCTTCTCGGCCTGCTCCGTCTCCAGGTCGGCACGGGCGGCAATCTCATCCACCGAAAGCTCCAACACACTCTTGGCCGTATCGCAACCGGCATTGTGCAGGGCCTCGATGATCCAACCCTCGATCTCGTCCTGGAACTCCGACAGAGCCACATCCTCCTCCTCAATCTCACGATAGACGTCGATGTCGTAGCCCGTGAGCATCTTCGAGAGGCGGATATTCAGGCCACCCTTACCAATGGCCAGCGACACCTGGTCGGGCTTGAGATAGACGGCAGCCGTCTTGCGGCTTTCGTCGATGGTAATCGAGGAGATCTTGGCGGGGTTGAGCGAACGCTGGATGAGCAGCTGCACGTTCGAGGTGTAGTTCACCACGTCGATATTCTCGTTGCGCAGCTCCTTGACGATCGAGTAGATACGCGAACCCTTCACACCCACGCAGGCACCTACGGGGTCGATGCGCTCGTCGTACGACTCTACGGCCACCTTGGCACGCTCACCGGGGATGCGTGCGATGCGCTTGATGGTGATAAGACCATCGTAAATCTCGGGTACCTCCTGCTCGAAGAGACGCTCGAGGAACTGGTTGTCGGTACGCGAGAGGATAATACGTGGCTGGTTGTTGTTCATCTCCACCGACTTAACGATAGCCTTGATAGTGTCGCCCTTGCGGTAGAAGTCGTTGGGTATCTGCTCTGTCTTGGGCAATACGAGGTCGTTGTCCTCGTCGTCACGCACCAAGACCTCCTTCTTCCACACCTGGTATACCTCACCCGAGATAATCTCGCCCACCTTCTCCGAGTACTTCTCGAACAGAGCTGCCTTCTCGAGGTCGAGGATGCGCGATGCGAGGTTCTGGCGCAACGACAATACGGCACGACGGCCAAACTTGGTCATATCGATCTGGTCGACATACTCGTCGCCAATCTCGTAAGAGTCGTCGATTGCCTTCACCTCCGACACGGCAATCTCGGTGTTGGGATTCTCTACTGCATCGTCCTCGACTACTGTACGGTTGCGCCAGATCTCGAGGTCACCCTTCTCGGGGTTGATGATGACATCGAAGTTTTCGTCGCTCTCGAACTGCTTCTGTAGCGCGTGGCGGAATACATCCTCCAACACACCGATAAGCGTAGCGTTGTCGATGCTCTTTAGCTCCTTGAACTCTGCAAAGTTGCTGATAAGATTAATGTACTTCATTTTTGTGCTATATTTTGTTTTTGTTTGTTTTTGCTCTGTTGTGGGGGGGGGCGGTTAGGGATGTTTGTGAATTTAGTGAGTTTAATGAATTTAGGGAATTTAGTGATTTTTCCTTGTTCCCGACTCTCTCTACTCTCCTTACACTCTCTACACTCCTTAAATTCCCTAATCAAATTACTTAAAATTCAAGTATTCCTTCGTATACTTTATCTCCTCCCACTTGTACTCTTTGGTAACCTCTACCGTTACCTTGCGTTTCTTGCCCTCTACGGTCTGCTTCTCCTCATACGATATGGCTATACCCTCGTCGTTGGCATCATCGAGCTTCGCTAAGATCTTGACGCCATCCTTGAGGAGTACCTCTACCGATGAGCCGAGAATCTTGCGGTACTGGCGCAGGAGCTTAAGCTCCGAGCCTATGCCTGCCGAGGCAACCATAAGTGAGTAGTCCTCAACATCGCGGTCGAGTTCCGCCTCTATGGCGCGGTTTAGTGCGGCACAATCCTCCAATTTTACCGCTGTGTCGCTGTCGATAAGCAGCTCAATCTCACCCGCGGGTGACGACTTGCACTCGACAACAAACATATCGGTGCCCTCAAGCTGGCGCTCAGCAATCTCTATAACTCTCTTTGTATCAATCATATATAGTGTTGTTAATTATCTTTTCGTTCGACTATATCTACGAAATAAGGGGACTCCCGTCCCCTTACTCTCGCTCTATTACGGTGCAAATATACGACAAAATTTTCGTTCGCGCAATAAACATAGGTAAAAATATTACATTCGGCCTTATAATTCTTCAAGATTCGCTCGTTGGCTATTGTGCCGGACGAGTCTGGAAACCTTGTCGGAAGAATTGTGTGGTGCGGG
>CALAQA010000107.1:0-2908 GCA_937889065.1 uncultured Alistipes sp. | reverse complement strand
TGACGGTGTAACGGTTAAGGAGGGCGATTGGATTTCACTCAACGGTTCGACCGGTGAGGTTTACCTCGGTGAGGTAGCTACGCGTGCTGCTGACCTGAGCGGTGACTTCGGTAAGCTGATGGAGCTGGCCGGCAAGTACTCGGTACTGAAGGTACGCGCCAACGCCGACACGCCGAAGGATGCAGCCCAGGCCTTTGAGTTTGGTGCCGAGGGTATCGGTCTGTGCCGTACGGAGCACATGTTCTTCGAGGGCGACCGTATCAAGGCTATCCGTGAGATGATTCTGTCGGACGATGAGGCCGGCCGCCGTGTAGCCCTGAACAAGCTGCTGCCTATCCAGCGTGGCGACTTCGAGGGTCTGTTCAAGGCCATGAAGGGTCACCCCGTGACTGTACGTCTCTTGGATCCCCCCTTGCACGAGTTCGTACCCCACGATCTGAAGGGTCAGCAGGAGATGGCCGAGGAGATGGGTGTACCCGTTGAGAAGATCATCGCCAAGGTAGAGGCTCTGGCCGAGTTCAACCCGATGTTGGGTCACCGTGGTTGCCGTCTGGGCAATACCTATCCCGAGATCACGGAGATGCAGGCTCGTGCCATCATCGAGGCCGCTATGAACGTGAAGGCTACGGGTGTAGATGTACACGTTGAGATCATGGTTCCGCTGGTAGGTAACCACAAGGAGCTGCGCTACCAGAAGAACATCATCGACAAGACGGCCGAGCAGGTATTCTCGGAGCGTAACGACAAGATCGACTACATGGTAGGTACGATGATCGAGGTTCCCCGTGCAGCTGTTACGGCTAACCAGATCGCCGAGGTTGCCCAGTTCTTCTCGTTTGGTACGAACGACCTGACGCAGATGACGCTTGGTTTCTCGCGTGACGATATTTCGAAGTTCCTGCCTATCTACCTCGAGAAGGGCATCCTGAAGAACGACCCGTTCCAGATTCTGGACCGCAACGGTGTTGGTCAGCTGATTCGCGAGGCCGTATTCAAGGGTCGTGGTACGCGCGACAACCTGAAGTGCGGTATCTGCGGTGAGCATGGTGGTGAGCCTTCGTCGGTAGAGTTCTGCCACTACGCAGGCCTGAACTACGTAAGCTGCTCGCCCTTCCGCGTGCCTATCGCACGTCTGGCTGCGGCACACGCTGCTCTGAACCAGAAGTAATCACAACCGAATACTTCCACAAAAAAGAGGTCGCCCGTGTGGGTGACCTCTTTTTTTGGTAATGATGCAAAAAGTGGCGCTTTTTAGAGCGTTGTTTAAGGTCGAGAAATTATTTTTCTCGGTCAGCAGTAGTGACATTGACCGAAACCCGAAGGCAAGCCGTATGACACAGCTACACTGCTAAACAACCTAATTCGTTTCGCTTATTTCGTCTTGTAGGCTGCGCGGTATTTGCCTTTGGCAAAGCCGAGCAGTTTACTCTTCAAGAGCTGACGGCGCAACGGCGAGAGGCGATCCGTGAAGACCTTGCCGTCGAGGTGGTCGTACTCGTGCTGAATGACACGGGCACGGAAGCCCTCAAACAGTTCGTCGTGCGGCTCGAAGTTCTCGTCCAGATAGCGCATACGGATGGCCACCGGGCGGCGTACATCTTCGTGCAGTCCGGGGAGCGACAAGCACCCTTCGTTGAAGAGCGACGTCTCCTCCGAGGCCTCGTAAATCTCGGGATTGATGAAGGCTCGGCGGTAATCCACGCAGCTCTCATCCTCCTCGCCCCAGGCCGAGCAATCGACCACAAAGAGGCGGATATTCTTACCAATCTGAGGGGCAGCCAGGCCGCAACCATCGGCGGCACTCATCGTCAGGAACATATCCTCGATGAGTTTCTTCAGCTCGGGATAATCGGCCGTCAGCTCCACCGAGGGCTTACGCAGCGCCTCGCCACCCAGAATCACAATGGGATAAATCATCGTCTAAATTGTAAAAAGTCCTCCAAAATAATCGTTGCGGCGATTTTATCGACCACCGCCTTATCACGTCGAGCCATCCGCTTCATTCCTCCGTCAATCATCGCCCGATGGGCCAAAACAGAGGTGAAGCGCTCGTCGTAGAAGGTCACCTCCACCGTCGGGTGGGCAGCTTGCAGGCGACGAGCCAACGGCTCGATAAAGCGCCACGTCTCGGAAGGCTCGCCATTCATCTGCATCGGTTTGCCGAGCACGATGGTCGAGACCTCCTCGCGGCTCATATACTCCGCAATGAAACGCTCCAGCTCCTTGGTCGGCACGGTGGCCAACCCGCCTGCAATCATCTGCAGGGGGTCGCTCACCGCCAAACCGGTACGGGCACGGCCGTAATCAATCGCCAAGATGCGTCCCATCCTCGCTCCTTAGTTCTTACAGCGACAGCTTCTTGAAGAGCTTGCGGTACGAGCACTCCTCATCGACCATACGGCGCAGCTCGTCGATGGCTACACGCTCCTGCTGCATCGTATCGCGGTGGCGTACCGTTACGGTGCCATCCTCCAGGGTCTGACCATCGACCGTCACGCAGAAGGGGGTACCTACGGCATCCTGACGGCGGTAACGCTTACCTACCGAGTCCTTCTCGTCGTAAACCACGTTGTAGTCGTACTTCAGCTCATCGACAATTTTGCGAGCCACCTCGGGCATACCATCCTTCTTCACCAGCGGCAGCACAGCCACCTTGACGGGGGCCAATGCAGCGGGGAACTTCAACACGATGCGCTGATCGCCACCATCGAGTTTCTCCTCGGTGTAGGCGGCCGACATCACCTGCAAGAACATACGATCGACACCAATCGAGGTCTCCACCACGTAGGGAACGTAGCTCTCGTTGGTCTCGGGGTCGAAGTACTGTATCTTCTTACCCGAGAACTTCTGGTGGTTCGACAAATCGAAATCGGTACGCGAGTGGATACCCTCCACCTCCTTGAAGCCG
>CALAQA010000106.1:0-4141 GCA_937889065.1 uncultured Alistipes sp. | reverse complement strand
TCTTCTTACGGTCGATGTAGGCATACATCACGTTGTTGATGTCGGTAGCGAACTCAATCCACGAACCCTTGAAGGGGATGATACGTGCCGAGTAGAGTTTCGTACCGTTGGTGTGCATACTCTGGCCGAAGAATACACCGGGCGAACGGTGCAACTGCGATACAATGACACGCTCGGCACCGTTGATAACGAAGGTACCGCGCTCGGTCATATAGGGAATCTGGCCAAAGTAAACATCCTGCACCTGAATGCCGAAATCCTCGTGCTCGTCGTCGGTGCAGTAGAGTTTCAGCTTCGCTTTGAGCGAAACGCTGTAGGTCAAGCCTCGCTCGAGACACTCCTCGATCGTATAGCGGGGCGGATCAATGTAATAGTCGATAAACTCCAGAACGAAGTTGTTTCGGGTGTCCGTGATCGGGAAATTCTCCTGGAATACGCGGTACAGACCCTCGCTCTTGCGATTCTCGGCCGTCGTATCCAACTGGAAAAAGTCACGGAACGATTTGAGCTGCACCTCCAGCAGGTCGGGATACGGTACCCGATTCTTGACGGTGGCGAAGCTGTGTCGTTGTTGTTGTTTGATTGTTGACATCGGTATTAAACCTTTTTTTAGTGTTTGCGGCCGCTTCTGAACACGACTCGAAGTCGGCCTTAAACGGGGAAGAGGCACATCGCGCTTGTGCCTTTTGGTCGCCTGCCGGTCGTAGAGCCCGATGCCGGGATTCACTCTGTAACCGATACGATGCAAACGCCCTCGGTTGGTGCAACCCGACCGCAGTCGAAGAGCCCGATGGCGGGATTCACTCTTCGTCGCTGACCCGTAGGGTTGCCACTGAACAACATAACCGTTTTGTAACCCAAACGAAGAGCCGGATGGCCGGATTCACTCTTTTCGAGCGACAAAACCCTTATGCTATTTCATTAAAACTCAAACTATTAGACCTATCCGCAAACTGCAAATCATCTCCCCTCGACGACCCCGTTCATCGGCAGTCCCTATAATCCGAGCAAAGCCCCCTGAGGGTGACGCATCATTTCCGATGCGCTCCCAGGGAGCAACTCTGTCTAATAGTTGGGGCACAGCCTTGATGCACTCCCCTTTTTTAGACCAAGAAAAGGTATAGGGTCTACCGTGGTAGAACCTATACCTGTTTGAGTGGTTGTGGGTTGAAGAATTACTTCAGCTCAACCTCAGCACCAGCCTCCTCGAGCGAGCTCTTCAGAGCCTCGGCCTCCTCCTTCGATACGCCCTCCTTGATAGCCTTGGGAGCAGCATCTACGAGAGCCTTAGCGTCGCCCAGCGACAGACCGGCAGCCTCCTTAACGGCCTTGATGACCTGGAGCTTAGCCTGACCGGCGCTCTTCAGAATAACGTCGAACGTCGACTTCTCGGCGGGAGCAGCCTCAGCGGCAGCAGCGGGAGCTGCAACAGCAACAGCAGCAGCAGCGGGCTCAATGCCGTACTCCTCCTTGAGGATCTGAGCCAGTTCGTTTACCTCGGTAACCTTCAGGTTAACCAGTTCTTCAGCAAGTTTCTTGATATCTGCCATAGTAGTAGATTATTAAAATTTTGTTTTGTTTCTTGTGATAAATTAGTTGTTGCGCTCCTCGAGAGTCTTCACGAGGCCGGCGATCTTCTGGCCTGCAGCACCCTGCAGTGCAGAAATAACGTTCTTCGCAGGCGACTGCAGCAGAGCAATGATGTCTGCAACGAGCTCCTTCTGCGACTTGATGTTGCACAGAGCCTCCAGCTGATCGTCACCCACATAGACACAACCCTCAGCGAAGGCGGCCTTCAGTACCGGCTTCTGCAACTTCTTGCGGAACTCCTTGATGAGCTGCGCAGGAGCCTTAGCCGTGTGCGTGAACATAATCGAGGTGGGACCCTCCAACGTCTTAACCAGATCAGCATCTGCCTTCTCCACCTTCTCCAGAGCCTTCGTGAAGAGCGTATTCTTTACGACTACGAGCTTCACCTCGCTCTCGAAGCACTTGCGACGCAGCTGAGCGGTCTGCTCGGCGTTCAAGGCCTCAATGTCGGTGATATAGAAGTGAGGATAGGTCTCGAGCTGCTCGGCAAGGCTGTTAATAACAACCATCTTTTCTTCCTTTGTCATCTCTTGGTTCCTCCTTCTTATTTGGTTTCTACTGATTTAGGATCGATCTGTACTGCGGGGCTCATCGTCGTCGAGAGATAGATGCTCTTCACGTACGTACCCTTGGCAGCAGCCGGCTTGAGCTTGATAATCGTGTTGATTACCTCCTTGGCGTTCTCA
This sequence comes from uncultured Alistipes sp., assembly GCA_937889065.1. Lineage (GTDB taxonomy): Bacteria > Bacteroidota > Bacteroidia > Bacteroidales > Rikenellaceae > Alistipes. The sequence goes on along the minus strand of CALAQA010000106.1, from coordinate 1,865 downwards.
ACAATCTGCTCACCGGTAAACGAAATCTTACCTACCGAAGTGTGAATGATACCGTACTTATCAACCTTGAAGTCGATCTTACCGGCCTTCACATCCTTAACAGCCTTTGCTACGTCCATCGTAACCGTACCGGTCTTGGGGTTCGGCATCAGACCGCGGGGACCGAGAATACGACCCAGCGCACCAACCTTACCCATCACGTTCGGCGTACAAATGATAACGTCAACATCGGTCCAGCCACCCTTGATCTTGTCAACATACTCGTCCAGACCTACGAAGTCGGCACCTGCTGCCTGAGCCTCTGCCTCCTTCTCGGGAGTACAAAGTACAAGCACGCGAACTACCTTACCCGTACCGTGGGGCAGCGTTACCACGCCACGTACCATCTGGTTAGCCTTACGGGGATCAACACCCAGGCGTACATCGACATCTACCGAAGCATCAAATTTCGTGAAAGTGATCTCCTTCAGAAGAGCGGCAGCCTCCGAAAGCTTATAGGCCTTACCGGCCTCCACCTTGGCGATGGCATTTTTTTGATTTTTCGTCAACTTACTCATCTTCTTCTTTAGTTGTTAGGAAATTCACCAACGACATTGATACCCATACTGCGAGCAGTACCGGCAACCATTCGCATAGCAGCCTCAATGGTGAAGCAGTTCAGGTCAGGCATCTTATCCTGAGCAATCTCGCGAACCTGATCCCACGTCACCTGACCAACCTTCTGACGGTTGGGCTGGGCGGAACCGGTCTCAACCTTAGCTGCTTGCTTGAGCTGAATAGCTACAGGCGGCTGTTTTACAACAAAGTCGAACGACTTATCGCTGTAAACGGTGATGATAACCGGAAGAACCTTGCCTGCCTTGTCCTGCGTACGTGCATTGAACTGCTTGCAGAAGTCCATAATGTTGACTCCCTTAGAACCCAATGCCGGACCTACCGGAGGCGAAGGATTGGCGGCACCACCTTTGATCTGCAATTTAATAAATGCAGCAACCTCTTTTGCCATAGTTTTCCTTTGTTAATTATTCTTTTTCTACTTGTGTGAAACTCAACTCCATCGGAGTCTTGCGCCCGAATATCTTCACCGATACCGTGAGTTTCTTGCGCTCGTTGTCGACGGCTTCGATGGTGCCCTGGAAGCTTGAGAAAGGTCCATCTGTTACCTTGACGGTCTCACCGACAACGTAGGGTATTTCGTTCTCCTCCTCCATTGCGCTCAGCTCATCGACGCGACCCAGGATGCGTGCCACCTCTTGTGGACGAAGCGGCGCGGCATTCATCTTCTGACTGTCCTCCTTCGTCTCACCGAGGAAGCCCAGCACATTGGGGATGTTACGAATAATAATAGGAATTTGGCCTACCAAAGCCGCCTCAATCAGGACATAACCCGGATACGAGACCTTCTCCTTGGAGACCTTCTTACCGTTACGGATCGTGTAATACTTCTCCGTAGGAATCAACACCTGCGAAATGTAGTCCTCCAAATGGCCCAGGCGAATCTCCTTGTCAAGATACTCCTTGACTTTGTTCTCCTTGCCGCCAATTGCGCGAACTACGTACCACTGCTTTTCAACCTCGGCCATCGCTTCAGAATGATTTAGAGGTTACCCAGCTTATCGTAGATGAACTCCATCACGTTCTCGAACGTGAGGTCCATTGCCAAAACGACAACGGCGAAGATAGCCGAAGCCACCATCACCACGATCGTAGAACTCTGCAACTGCGCAAACGAAGGCCAGCTGACCTTGTTTACGAGCTCGTTGTAAGATTCTTTGATATAATTCAACATAGTTTCTTTCTCTTTTACTTGGCAGGAGCAGAGAGATTCGAACTCCCATCAACGGTTTTGGAGACCGCTATTCTAC
>CALAQA010000105.1:0-2513 GCA_937889065.1 uncultured Alistipes sp. | reverse complement strand
ACAAGGAGGAGATCGACCTCTTTGATGCTGCGGTGACGAAGAAGTGTAAGGTCGGCATCCGTATCGCCTGCGAGGAGGAGCCCAAGTTCGACTTCTACACCTCGCGTCTCGGCATCCGCTACAACGACATCGTCGATTTCTACAAGGCTAAAATCAAGACCAACAAGAAGTTCCAGCTCAAGATGCTGCACTTCTTCATCAATACGGGTATTCGCGACACGGCCTACTATTGGAACGAGTTGTCGAAGTGTATGAACGTCTATTGCGAGCTGAAGCAAATCTGCCCCGAGTTGGACAGCCTCAACATCGGCGGCGGCTTCCCCGTGAAGAACTCGCTCGACTTCAACTACGACTACGAGTACCTCACCGAGGAGATCATTGCCCAGATCAAGAACATCTGCCAGCGCAACGATGTCGAGGAGCCCAACATCTTCACCGAGTTCGGCTCGTTTACCGTCGGCGAGAGCGGTGCAGCCCTCTACTCGATTGTCAATCAGAAGCAGCAGAACGACCGTGAGAACTGGTATATGATCGACTCGTCGTTCATTACCACCCTGCCCGATACGTGGGGCATCAACCAGCGATTCATTATGTTGCCCATCAACAACTGGGACAAGGAGTATCAGCGTGTCTTCTTAGGCGGTCTGACGTGCGACTCGGAGGACTTCTACAACGCCGAGGTCCACACCAACGCCATCTTCCTGCCTAAACTCGAGCAGGGCAACACGCAGTACATCGGCTTCTTCCACACGGGTGCCTATCAGGAGTCGTTGGGCGGCTTTGGTGGCATTCAGCACTGCCTGATTCCCGCACCGAAACACGTCATCATCGACCGTGATAAGTCGGACAACGAGTACTACACCCGCCTCTTTGCCAAGGAGCAGTCGTACCGTTCGATGCTGCGCATTCTGGGTTATTAGTCAATTAGCGACAACCAAAAGCGGTGAAACTGACGTTTTTAGGCACAGGTACCTCGCAGGGCGTTCCGGTCATCGGATGCCGTTGTCGGGTCTGCACCTCGACCGACGCAAAAGACAAGCGACTGCGCACCTCGGCATTGGTCGAAGTGGAGGGGGGCAGCCTTCTCATTGATGCAGGGCCTGACCTCCGTCAGCAGTTGCTGCGTGCCAACGTAAGCCACCTGCGGGGAATCCTGCTGACCCACGAACACAAAGACCACACGGGCGGACTGGACGATGTGCGTGCGCTGAACTTTGTCGATTACCCCGAGGCGGTGCACCCCGTCGAGGTCTATGCTACGGAGCGAACGCTGAAGATTGTGCGCAAGGACTACGACTACGCCTTTGCGGTGGATAAGTACCGAGGTGTGCCGCTCATCAACCTCCATACGATTGACCCTGCCCATCCGTTTTGCATCGAGGGGGTGGAGATTATCCCCATCCGAGGGCAACACTCCGTAAGGTTCGAGACCACGGGCTTTCGCATCGGCAAGTTGGCCTACCTCACGGACTTCAAGCTCCTCGAAGAGGAGGAGTTGCAGAAACTGATGGGGGTCGAGGTGTTGGTGGTCAATGCCCTGCGCCCCGAGCCGCACGACTCGCATTGGAATTTGGAGGAGGCCTTGGCCATCATCGGGCGCATTGGGCCTCGTCGGGCCTTTTTGACCCACTGTTCGCACGAAATGGGGTTGCACGCCGAGCGTCAAGCACGGCTACCCGAGGGCGTAGAGTTGGCCTACGACGAATTAACGATTGAAATTTAAGATTTTTACAGAAAAGCATACGATTAGAAAAAGCATACTATGAAAAACTTTACCAATAAGACCGTTATCGTGACGGGTGCATCGTCGGGTATCGGCGAGGCGTTGGCTCGTGAGTTTGCCGAGTTGGGTGCCAACGTGGTGATCGGCGCACGCAGCGTGCAGAAGTTGCAACTCATTGCAGGTCAGATTCGTGAGAAGGGCGGCAAGGTGGCCTACTGCGGTTGCGACGTTGTGAAGCCCGAGGAGTGCAAGGAGTTGATCGACACGGCCGTGAAGGAGTTTGGCGGCGTGGATATTCTGATTTGCAACGCCGGTTTGTCGATGCGTGCCATCTTCGACGAGGTCGATTTGGAGGTGCTGCACCGCCTGATGGATGTCAATTTCTGGGGCACGGTGAACTGCTGCAAATATGCCCTGCCGTATCTTCAGCAGGCCAAAGGCTCGATTGTCGGCATCTCGTCGGTGGCAGGTCTGCACGGTCTGCCGGGCCGTACGGGTTACTCGGCCTCGAAGTATGCGATGACGGGCTTCTTGGAGACGCTGCGCATCGAGAACCTGAAGAAGGGACTCCACGTGATGGTCGCCTGCCCGGGCTTCACCGCCTCGAACGTACGCTTCTCGGCGCTCACAGCCGATGGCTCACAGCAGGGCTCAACACCCCGCGAGGAGGGTAAGATGATGACTCCCGAGGAGGTTGCCCGCATCGTGGCACGCGGCATTAAGCGTCGTAAGCGTCTGTGTCTGATGGAGGCCGAAGGTCGCGCAACGCACTTCGTGCAGAAGTTCGCCC
>CALAQA010000104.1:0-7672 GCA_937889065.1 uncultured Alistipes sp. | reverse complement strand
CTTCAGCGACGACATCCGTAACGCCCTGCGTGGCACGCTCGACTGCAAGACGGGCGGCTTCATCCACGGCGTGGCAGGCAACAACGAGGGGGTTAAGTTTGGCATTGCAGGCGGTGTGGAGCACCCCCAGGTGGCCCACTCGGAGGCCGCTTGGTGCGCCGAGCCGACCCAGCACATGAGCTATGTCACCTGCCACGACGACCACAACCTGCGTGATCGTCTGGAGGTTCTCTCGCCCGAGGCCTCGGAGGAGGAGCTGCTCAAAATGGATAAGTTGGCCCAGACGGCGGTCTTCACCTCGCAGGGTCTGCCGTTCATCTTCTGCGGCGAGGAGCTTTACCGCACCAAACAACACGTCGACAACAGCTACAACCAGCCCGACGAGATCAACGCCATTGATTGGGGCTTCAAGCAGCGTTACAACAACCTCTACAACTATTATAAGGGGCTGATTTCGCTGCGCAAGGCCCACCCCGCCTTCTGCTTGGCCAAGGCCGAGTTGGTCAGAAAGCACCTGGAGTTCCTCCCCACAGAGTGCGCTTCGGCGGTCGGCTTCCGCCTCAAGGAGTTGGAGGGGTTGGATTCGGCTCGTGAGATTGTGGTGTTGCTGAACGGTGCCCGTGAGGCCACGCCGTTCACCCTCCCCGCAGGCGAGTACCGCATCGTAGCCAACGGAGAGGAGGTCAATCCCAACGGTCTGGGCACCCTCACCGTAGGCGATGCACCGGTTGCCGTTCCGCCCATCGAGGCCCTGATTCTGCTTGCCCTGTAGCATCGACCAAATAGCACACAAACGACATCATAATACAAAACGACAGATGCCACCCGTTTGGATGGCATCTGTCGTTTTGAGCTGTTGACGAGGATTGAACTCGTGGATGCAGGCATCCACCTTTTTTTATATAGACAATCCTCCCAAACCCTCCTTTGATAAGGAGGGCTTTAGAGGTCACGAGTTCGGGCCACATAAACAAAAAAGCAAACGCCACCAAAAGGTGACATTTGCTTTTTGAGCTGTTGACGAGGATTGAACTCGTGACCTCTTCCTTACCAAGGAAGTGCTCTACCACTGAGCTACAACAGCAACGTTTCCTCATTTGAGTGGTGCAAATGTAGGGAAGAAAAATGAATTATCCAAAAAAAGCGGCTTTTTTCGTAAATATTTTCTATCTTTACTCGATTTTATAACCCAAAAACGATGAAAAAGATTCTTATTGTAGGTGCAGGTGGCCAGATCGGCTCGGAATTGACCGTTTACCTGCGTAACATTTACGGCAACCAAAATGTCGTTGCCACCGATATGCGCGACTGTAAAGAGTTGGGCGCCGACGGTCCCTTCGAGGTCCTCAACGCACTCGACGCAACGGCGATGGCCTCGGTGGTGGCCCGTTACCAGATCGACACCATCTTCAACCTCGTGGCCTTGCTCTCGGCCGTGGGCGAAAGAAACCCCCAGATGGCCTGGGCCGTCAATATGGGTGCCCTGAACAACTCGTTGGAGGTGGCTCGTCAGCACCACTGCGCCCTCTTCACCCCCTCGTCGATTGGCGCCTTCGGCCCCACCTCGCCCAAGGATGGCACGCCCCAGGATACGATTATGCAGCCCACGACCATCTACGGCATCTGCAAATATACGGGTGAGATGCTCGGCAACTACTACTACCAGAAGTTCGGCGTCGATACCCGCTCGGTGCGCTTCCCGGGCATCATCTCGAACGTAACCCTCCCGGGTGGCGGCACGACCGACTACGCCGTCGAGATCTACTACGAGGCCATCCGCTCGGGTCGCTTCACCTGCCCCGTGCCGTCGGATGTCTATATGGATATGATCTATATGCCCGATGCGCTGCGTGCCTGCGTCGAGCTGATGGAGGCCGACCCCGCCCGTCTGAAGCACCGCAACAGCTTCAACCTCGCCTCGATGAGCTTCACCCCCGAAATCATCTACGCCGAGATCAAAAAGCGTATGCCCGACTTCGTGATGGACTACGACGTCGATCCGGTAAAGAAGGCCATTGCCGAGAGCTGGCCCAACTCGCTCGACGATAGCTGTGCACGTGAGGAGTGGGGTTGGAAGCCCGAATGGAACCTCTCGTCGATGACCGACGATATGCTGATGCACATCCGCCAAAAGCTCGGTAAATAGCAATGCGCAGGCTGATGAGTTGGGTTGTGGGCATTGTCGTGGTGCTGGTGGCGGCAGCCATTGCGGGAGGTTGCTACCTCACCGCCTTTGCCCTGCGCCCCGAGGTCGATCGAACGGAACAGTGTTACATCGACGCCTTCAACGAGCACTACCCCACGCTGCAATCCTGGTTTGAGGCGTTGCGCCACGAGGGTAAAATCAAAGAGGTGACCATCACCGCCCCCGACGGCACGCATCTTCACGCCTACCACATCGCCGCCGACACCCTTTCGCAGCGTACGGCCGTGTTGGTACACGGCTACACCGACCACCCCTTCGGAATGATGCAGTATGGGTGGATCTATCGGGAAAAACTCGGTTGCAACCTACTGTTGCCCGCCCTGCGCTTTCACGGCAAGAGTGGCGGCGACCATATTCAGATGGGGTGGCGTGACCGCTTGGATGTGAAGCAGTGGCTCGACCAAGCCGACTCGCTCTTCGGTGCGGGGCAACAAATCGTGGTGCACGGCCTCTCGATGGGCGGCGCTACGGTGATGATGCTCTCGGGCGAAGAGGATCTGCCCACATCGGTGCGTTGTATAGTCGAAGATTGCGGCTATATGGGGGTTTGGGAGCAGTTCCAAAAGGAGCTGAAGGAGGATTACCACCTCCCCTCGTTCCCCGTGTTACACATCGCCAATCTGGTGTGTCGGATGCGCTATGGTTGGGATTTTTTGGAGGCTTCGTCCCTTGAGGCCGTCAAACGTTCGACCCTGCCGATGCTCTTCATTCACGGTGGCGACGACCACTACGTCCCCACCTGGATGGTTCATCCGCTCTACGCCAGCAAGGAGCAGGGCGACAAACACAAATGGCTCTCGCCCGAGGCGGGTCATGCCGATGCCTTTATGGACCACCCCGAGGAGTACACCCGTCAGGTGGTCGAGTTCTGCGAAGCTCACCTCTAACAGTCACACCAAACACAAAAAAAGCGGAGGAATCGTTCCTCCGCTTTTTCTTTTCATCGGCACTTATGCGCTACTCCACGCAGGCAAAGGCGGCCTCGAAATCCTCGATCAGGTCGTCGGCGTGCTCCAAACCTGCCGAGATACGCAGCAAGGTCGGGGTGACACCTGCCGCCTTCAAATCGGCCTCCGAAAGCTGCTTGTGGGTCGTCGAAGCGGGGTGCGTGATGACGGTAATCGAGTCGCCAATCATCGTCATATGGGCCGCCAACTTCTGCGACTCCACAAACTGCACCGTACTCTCCAACGTACCCTTCAACTCGACGGTAAAGACGGCCGACGAGCCGAAGCGGAAGTATTTTTTGGCGTGCCGATAGCTCGGATGGTCCTCGAAGCCCACGAAGCTCACACGCTCCACCTTGGGGTGCGAGCGGCAATACTCGGCCAGGCGCCACGTCGTCTCCACCTCCTGCTTTACACGCAACGAGAGGGTCTCCAAACCAATCATCATCAGGTAGGCATCGAAGGGCGAGGGGCAGCAACCGAAGTCACGCAATCCATCCACACGACACTTCACGACAAAGGCGGCAGCACCAAAGGCCTCGTAGAAGTTCAGGCCGTGGTACCCCTCCGAAGGGCCGTCAATCTGGGGGAACTTGCCGTTGCCCCAATTGTAGTTGCCACCATCGACAATCACACCGCCCATCGCCGTACCGTGACCGTTGATCCACTTCGTAGCCGAATCGACCACGATATTGGCACCCCAATCGAAGGGGTTGCACAGGTAACCCGCCGCACCAAACGTGTTATCGACCACAAAGGGGACATCCTGACGCTTGGCCACCTCGGCAATGCCCTCCAAATCCAACACGGCGCAGGTGGGGTTGCCCATACTCTCGACATAGATAGCCTTGGTCTTCTCGTCGCACAGGGCCTCAAAATCGGCCGGCTCCTCGCCTTGGGCAATACGCACCTCGATGCCCAGGTTGCGCAGTGAGATGCGGAACTGGTTGTAGGTGCCGCCATAGAGGTAGGGCGAGGCAACGATGTTGTCGCCCTGCTTGGCCAGGGCCGTGACGGTCAAAAGGATGGCCGACATACCCGAACTTACGGCCAACGCACCCACAGCTCCGTAGAGGGCAGCGATGCGCTCCTCGTAGGCCGATGTGGTGGGGTTTTGCAGGCGGGTATAGATGTTGCCCCCCTCCGAGAGCTCGAAGAGGCGGGCGGCATAGTCGCAGCTCTTGAAACGGTAGGCGGCCGTCGGGTAGATGCCCACGCCACGTGAGCCGTTTTCAATCTGCGGGTCGAGCCCGGCGTGAATCTGGCGGGTCTCGAAACGGTATTTCTTGGTATCCATCTACAAGGGTTTATACAAAGGGAATCTTGACCACCTCGGCCTCGATCAGTCGCTCACGAATTACCACAGCCACGTGGGTACCCACCTTGGCGTAAGGGCTCTTCACATAGCCCAGGGCGATACCCTGCTTCAGGCAGGGCGACATCGTACCCGACGTAACGACACCAATCTCCTCGCCCTCCATCGTGGCGAGCGGGTAGCCGTGACGAGGCACACCGCGACCGATGAGCTTCAGACCCACCAGCTTGCGCTCCACGCCATTGGCCTTCAGGGCCTCCATCTTCTCACGGTCGATGAACTGCTTGCCCTCGGCAAACTTGGTAATCCAACCCAGACCAGCCTCCAGAGGCGAGGTCGTATCGTCGATGTCGTTACCGTACAAGCAAAAACCCTTCTCCAGACGCAGCGTGTCACGAGCACCCAGACCGATGTTCTTCAGTCCAAACTCCTCACCGGCAGCCCACAGCGCCTCCCAGAGTTTGTCGCCATCCTCGTTGGCTACATAAATCTCGCAACCACCCGAGCCCGTATAGCCCGTAATCGAGAGGATGGCACGGCAACCGGCCACCTCGATGTGGCGGAAGGTGTAGTACTCCATCTCCTCGACCGGCTCGGCACACATCTTCTGGACAATCTTCATCGCCAGAGGACCCTGCACGGCCAGCTGGCAAATCTCGTCCGAAGCGTTGTAAAGCTCCTTGCCGGCCTCCATACCGAACTGCTTACCCTGGGCCACAATGTGGTCCCAATCCTTGGCGATGTTGGCGGCATTGACGCACAACAGGTAGCACTCCTCATTGACACGATAGACCAAAATATCGTCCACGATACCGCCACGGCCGTTGGGCATACAGGTGTATTGCACCTTGCCGTCGAAGAGCTTCGCCACGTCGTTCGTGGTGATGCGCTGCAAGAGGGCCGTAGCCTGCGGGCCCTTGACCCAAATCTCGCCCATGTGGCTCACGTCGAAGACACCTGCCCCCTCACGCACAGCCATATGTTCGGCGTTGATACCCGTAAACTCGATGGGCATATTATAACCTGCAAACTCGGCCATCTTGGCCCCATTTGCGATGTGGTACTTGGTAAAAACGGTAGTTTTCATAGTATTTAGGTATTTTTCTCGTTTCTCTTACTTCTGCTCCTCCGCAGCGGGGGCGGCAGGACGCTCCTTGCGCTTCAAACCGAGGCGGGGGCAACGTTTGAACTCCTTTTCACGGTCGAAGAGGTAGCGGTAGGTGGTGTGCATCTTGTGGCACTCGGCACCTGCGTAGCTGGTCAGCATACGGTTCATCACAGGGTTGAAGTCGCCAATCCAAGCCATCTCGATGGTCTTGTATTCGTTCTCGGGCGACTGCACAAAGGCGTGGTAGCGCGACATAATGGCCGACTCGACACCCTTGCCCTGGTAATCGGGCGAGATACCGAAGATGATGCCGAAGACACGGTCGCACGACTTGCGGACCTTCAGGTTCCAAATCAGCTGCAATTTCTGCCACCAGCCAAATTTACCGTTAAACTTGTAAATCAGGCGGTTCAGGTCGGGAACGGTCACAAAGAAGCCAATCGGCGTATCGTTGTGGTAGGCAAACAGAATGATGCGGGGGTCGATGATGGGTTTCAACATCTGAAGCATCTGCTGCGCCTCCTCCTTCTCCATCTGCTTCACGCCCGAGAACAACGACCAAGCCTTGTTGTAGATCTGGCGGAAAGCCTCGGCCATCTCGGGCATACGCTTCGGATCGATGGGGTCGATGTGGTAGGCCGGATCGGCCAGCAGGCGGGCGGCACGGTCGTGGATGCGCTGCGAAGCCTCGGTCTGACCCACAATCCAATTGTAGGTATGCTGGTTGAAGTAGTTACAGAAGCCGAAGTTCTCGAACAGAGCCTTGTAATAGGGCGGGTTGTAGGGGTTCATATAGAGGGGCTGGTACTCGAAACCCTCGACCAGCAGACCCCACCAATCACGGCGTGCACCAAAGTTAATCGGGCCGTCCATCGCCTCCATACCCCTCTCTTTGAGCCAATCACGTGCAGCCGTGAAGAGCAGATTGGCCACCTCCTGGTCATCAACCGACTCGAAGAAGCCGCAACCACCCGTCGGCTGCTCCTCGATGGAGGCCTGCTGGCGGTTGTAGAAGGCGGCAATGCGACCTAAAACCTGTCCGGCTTGGTTGCGAACCACGAAACGAATCGCCTCACCCTCGGCAAAGAGTTCATTTTTGGCAGGGTCAAAGACCTTCTCGATATCTGTGTCGAGCGGGCAGACCCAATTGGGATAATCGGCATAAAGCCCCTTTTTGGGGAAGTCGATCCACTCACGAATCTGGGCAGGAGTGGTCACAACCTCCAACGAAAGATTTGGTTTCATTCTATTTTTTTAGATAAAGATATATTTCAGTACAAAGAGGATGGCCAGCAGTATCGACACCACCGGAATCTTCTTGATTTTACCGCAACAGATATTCACTGCCACGTAGCTGATCATACCCAACAAAATACCGTCCGAAATGGAGTAGGTAAGCGGCATAGCCACAATACATACGAAGGCGGGAATCGACTCCGAGAAGTCGTTGAAGGGGATGTTGCGCACGGGCTCCAACATAAACAATCCCACAATCACCAGCACGGGGGCGGTGGCAGCAGCGGGAATAGCCAGGAACAGGGGCGAGAAGAAGAGGGCAACGGCAAAGCAGCAGGCGGCTACGAAGGCCGTCAAACCGGTACGTCCGCCCTGCGTCACACCCGAGGCACTCTCGACGTAGGTCGTCGTGGTCGAGGTACCGATGCAGGCACCTACGGTCGTGGCGATGGCATCAGCCATAAAGGCCTGCTTGAGGCGGGGAATCTTTCCATCCGAGCCAATCATATCGGCCTTGACACAGACACCTACCAACGTACCCACCGTATCAAACAGGTCGATAAAGAGGAACGTGAAGACAACGGCCAGCATATCGAGCGTAAAGATCTGATTCCATTCGAATTGGAACATCAGCGGCTCAATCGAGTGCGGCAACGAAACCAGACCACCCCACTGCGTGATGCCCATCGGGATACCGATGAGGGTGGTAATCAGAATGCCGAGCAGCATGGCGCCACGCACATTCTTGGCCACCATCACGGCCGTGATAATCAGACCTATCAAGGCCAACAAGGCACTCCCCTTGGTCACCTCGCCCAGCGTCACGAGCGTAGCCGAATTATCGACAATCACACCTGCAT